>CAJBVU010000224.1 GCA_903959115.1 uncultured Bacteroidota bacterium | reverse complement strand
GAATTTCTGAAAATGGTGGTCCCATTTTCACCCTTGGGAAACCGGTTCAAGTTCCAGTATTGAAATATTCAGCGGATCTTACCAACCAAAACTGGCGGAGGGTAAGGCTTTGTGGTTGAAATCAAACAAACAAACGTTTTCCCAACTGCTGCCTTGATTTCCCGATTGCCCAGCCGATGTCACCCATGCCGGTTCCCAAATGCCCATTCCTTTAAAAGAGGGTTTGGATTTGGCGTTTTTCCATACTTTTTTGAGCCACAGGAGCTGACCTTGGGGCGATGCGGCATAACCCGGACAAAGCTGCGAGGCCAGACCGAAAACGTTATTTGTATTGTCGAGCCAGCCCAAACTATGCGGATAAGCGGTTTCGGCAATCACAAAAGGCTTCTGATTGATGTCGCTCAGGGTTTGAAAATTGTTAAAGACGATGGAATCGTCGCACCCATGCCAATTCCCATAATAGGAGAATCCCCATAGGTCGAATTGCATGTATTTTGCAAAATATCGCCCGGTTTTCAGCATCCCGCCATCAGGGATAATATGAAGCATGATTTGGGTTTTGGGCGATGCCTCTTTACAGCCTTTGGCCCCAGCATTAAAAAGGGCTGCCGTATTTTGGGCCTGTGATTCTGTGCCCGAGTAATTTCCCAGTGGCCATAGCATTCCTGGACTGATTTCATTGCCAATTTGTACGATGGCGGGGGCTGTGTTTTGGGCGCAAAACTTGGCAACGGTAGAATAAGTATACTGTTGAATGGTATCGCTCAGCGCTTGAATCGTAAGGTTTTTCCAATCGTTGGGGGTGGCTTGATGACCTGGATCGGCCCAATCATCGCTATAGTGAAAATCCAGCCAAATGGCGAGTTTTTGCTGCTGGGCGATTCTGGCAATCCAAAGCAATTGCTCTAGTGTGGGGTGAGGGAAACTGGGTTTGCCGTGAATGATTCTCAACCGGATGGTGTTCACACCAGCGGAATGCATGAAATGGAAGATGTTGATAGGCATGCCAGCGGAATCAAAAAACGAGGGCAATTGATCCTTCCATGCCGCGTAGGTGGAGATGTCCCAGGCCTTAACGACATCGTAGCTTAGGATTTTTTGCTCAGGGATTTGAGGGGGTTCGATAATGTCATCGCAAGAGGAAAAAAGCCCCAATAAGCATACAGTAATCAAGATTGAAAACCTATGCAATGGCCTCATGGATTTGCAGTTGCAGGCGAGAATTACCAGCCTAGGATATAGGCGAACATCAACGGAGCGACAATGGTTGCGTCGCTTTCCACGATGAATTTAGGCGTATGAATATCGAGCTTACCCCAAGTGATTTTCTCATTGGGAACCGCGCCGCTATAGCTACCGTAGGAGGTGGTAGAGTCGCTGATCTGACAGAAATAGCTCCAGAAAGGAATGTTTTCCATTTCCATGTCTTGGTAAAGCATTGGCACCACGCAAATGGGGAAATCGCCGGCAATACCGCCACCAATTTGGAAGAAACCTACGCCTTTGCCATCGCTGTTTTTCACGTACCAATCGGCCAACCAAGTCATGTACTCGATACCGCTCTTCATGGTGGATGCTTGCAATTCGCCTTTGATTACATAGCTGGCGAAAATGTTACCCATGGTGCTGTCTTCCCATCCTGGAACCACGATGGGCAAGTTGCGCTCTGCCGCTGCCAACATCCAACTGTTTTTTGGGTCGATTTCGTAGTATTGCTCCAACTCGCCGCTGTTCAAAATTTGGTACATGTACTCGTGCGGGAAATAGCGTTCGCCTTTGTCTTGTGCGCCTTTCCAGATGCCTTCGATGTG
>CAJBVU010000223.1 GCA_903959115.1 uncultured Bacteroidota bacterium | reverse complement strand
TTACTCCACCCCATTTTCTTGGCCAAAGCCAAAAAAGGCAACCAATGACCGGGTATAAAACCGTGTAGTACGCTAATAATAAAAGCGGCGATGAGTTGTTCGGTCATGGGGTTACAAAGGTAATTTATAAAAAAGAAAAGCCCCGCCGAAGCGAGGCTTTTCCTATTAGATTTTTATTATTTACAAAGAATTGGATTCTTCAATCCACTTGTTCCACTGATCAGCAGAAATTTTAGCATCTTCAGCAGTCATAGAAGCAATTTTATCTTCCGTTAAAGCTTTCAAATCATCCACTGAATTCACACCCAAAGCGTTCATCCTTTTTTCCATAGCTGGACCTACTCCAGACAATGACTTCAAAGTTGAAGCGGTTGCAGCACTGTCAGCCTTTGGCGCTTTTTCTTTTTTCTCAGCAGCAGCTTCCTCTTTCGCTTTAGCAGCAGCAGCTTCAACCTTTACGGCTTCTGCTTTATCTGCCTTGTCTTTTGCAACACCTTTCTCTTGCTTCTCAAATTGAGCACGCAAAGCGGTTAATGCATCCAACTCACCAAATGTAGATTTTTCTGAAGATTGATTCGTTTTCTTAACAACCTTGGCAACGGTCTTACGGGCCTTATCTTTAGAAGTATTATCTGCTTCTTTAGTTGCACGCTCAGCACCTTTCCAAATGTTGGTATGAGAAACAATGATACGTTTGGCGTCTTTAGAGAATTCGATTACTTCAAATTCTAAAGTTTCGTCATCCGCCATTGTTTTATTGTCGGCCTTTTTGATATGACGTGAAGGTGCGAATGCTTCAACTCCATATTGCAATTGAATGGTTGCGCCTTTATCATTAACAGACATAACAGTTCCTTCATGAATAGATCCAATTGAGAAGATTGTTTCAAAGGTTTCCCAAGGATTCTCTTCCAATTGCTTATGACCTAAGCTCAAACGACGGTTTTCTTTATCAACTTCCAATACAATCACATCCAACTTATCACCTTTCTTCGTGAATTCACTTGGGTGTTTGATTTTCTTGTTCCAGCTCAAATCAGATACGTGAACCAAACCATCAATACCTTCTTCCAATTCTAGGAATAAGCCATAAGATGTCAAGTTTTTAACGATACCTGAATGCTTGCTACCCAAAGAGTATTTGCTTTCAATGTCGATCCAAGGATCTTGAGTCAATTGTTTGATACCCAAGCTCATTTTGTGCTCAGATCTATCCAACGACAGCACCAAGGCGTTCACTTCATCGCCCACCTTCAAATATTCTGAAGGATTACGTAAGTGTGAACTCCAGCTCATTTCACTTACGTGAACCAAACCTTCAACACCTGGCTTAATTTCAATGAATGCACCGTAATCAGCAACTGATACAACTTTACCTGTTACGTGAGTACCTTCTTCGATATCAGCAGTCAAATTATCCCACGGGTGAGAGGTCAATTGCTTCAATCCTAAAGAAATACGTTTCTTCAAATCATCATAATCCAAAATAACGACTTGGATACGATCATCTAATTTCAACACTTCTTCTGGGTGGTTAATACGTCCCCATGAAATATCAGTAATGTGCAACAATCCATCAATTCCACCTAAGTCAACAAATACACCGAAAGAAGTCATGTTTTTAACAACACCTTCCAATACTTGTCCTTTTTCCAACTTAGACAAAATCACAGATTTCTGTGCTTCAATATCATCTTCAATCAACGCCTTGTGTGAAACAACTACGTTCTTATAGATTTCGTTGATCTTAACGATTTTGAAATCCATGTTTTTACCAACGTATTGGTCGTAATCACGTACTGGCTTGGTATCAATTTGAGATCCTGGTAGGAATGTATCGAAACTAAATACATCTACAACCAATCCACCTTTAGTCCGAGAACGAACATATCCAGTAACGATAGTGTCATTGTTATGGGCTTCAACAATTTTCTCCCAAGCCGTTTCTTGCAATGCTTTTTTGCGGCTAAGGATCAACTGACCCAATTTGTCTTCAGCAATGTCAACAAATACTTCTACTGAATCGCCCAATGCCAATTCTGGCATGTCGCGGAATTCCGTACGTGGTACAAGTCCGTCACTTTTGAATCCAATGTTTACTACAACATCTTTTTCGTTCATTCCAACTACAACGCCTTTAACCACTTGTTTTTCAACAACGGGTTGGAAAGTTGAGTTGTAAGATACTTCTAAGCGCTTGCGCTCATCGTTCGAGTAAGACTCGAATCCGGCATCGTCTGCACTCCAGTCAAAATCATCATGGGCAGTGGCAGCGGCGGCTGTTTTGGTGGTTTTAGCCGTTGAAACTTCTACGGTTTCGTCTGTGGCTTGTTCGTTTTTTTCGTTTGTCAAGAAATAGTTCCTCCTTTGATCGGGTGGCAAAAATATGTAATAAACCTCAAACTTGACAATATTTTCTACCTTTTTGCGATAATTTCAAACTTTAAACAATTACTCTATTGCTTTTTGCAAATTCTGCAAACTTTGAATTAATTTTTCTTGTAGGTTTGCTATCCGTATGGCAAAGCAAGTTTCTACGAATAACGCATCAAACAACATCCCGTCTTCACTACCCTTTTCGCCCATGTCGTTGAATGATTTCATCGAGATGTGCAAGACAAATCAGCGACAAATCAACACATACATAGAGGAAAAACACACATTGGTGATTTACCCTGGAACTGTTGCATCCAAATCATCCGACATCAGCCAAGGTTTGTCTTTGATTTCTTTAAAGAACAAAGGATATCTTATCGCTAAGCCTCAAGAAAAAAACAATAGACTTACTGAATCTTTATTTGGCCTCACTGCTGCTGACTATCAAAGCAAATTTGTAATTATCACAGCCGATTGCCTAGTTCAAATATCAACTGAAGTCAATCAGGTTAACTCAATGGCTGAATTGGTTTATTTGTGCAATAAAACCACCACATTAGAACAATCGTTGGAATTGCCAGTTCAATCCACACCTATGTCGGCCTTGAGCATCCTAACCCAAAAATGGAAAATGGCGGGTAGTTATTTCATCAAGGCCAATAAGAACATCCATCGTTGGGTGTTTTTGTTAATCTCCTTGTTTTCATTGGTTTTCATGACCCAAATGAGCAAAACCGCCAGTATTTCTGGGGATGAATTCACTCAATACAC
>CAJBVU010000222.1 GCA_903959115.1 uncultured Bacteroidota bacterium | reverse complement strand
GTTTGGGCGAGAGGGGTTTGATAGGTGGTAGCGATGGTTTGATTTGGCGTTTGGATGCACAGGGTAATATTTTGAAGCGTTGGGAGGCGAATAGTCCTTCGGTCTTTTGTTTGGCCGAGGATTTCCAAGGTGATATAGTGAGTGGGGGTAGGGATGCGTTGTTGATGTGGATGGGGGAGGATGGTCAACTGAGGCAGGAAGTGAAGGCGCATTTGTTTACGATTCATGCATTGGCGGGATCGGAGCTCGGGTGGTTGGCCAGTGGGAGTATGGATAAGACGGTTAAGATTTGGGATAGAAATACGGGGGAGTTGTTGAAGGTGATTGATCGGGAGAAATATCCCAGCAGAGGGCATTCACATTCTGTGAATGCCCTCTGCTGGCTAGCTCCTGCGAAGTCGGGGCCCAACGCAAACTTGGAAACAGATCTCCGGCGCTTGCTTGCAAGCGCCGGAGACGACAAAATCATCCGCGTTTGGGAAGTTTCTGTTTGATCCATAATTTGGACTCCCATAGAAATTGTGGAACATACACATGATACATGTTCTCTATCGAGATGACAAATGTCCTATTTTCGCAATCGGGTAAGGGGTAATTTTACATTGAATTATCAAGGGAAATCATGAAAAAACTCAAGTGGATTTTTGTGCTGCAACTCGCAGCCCTCAGTTTGTCGTCTCAAGCGCAAGTGAATGAGTCCGCTACGCCCGATGAAGAGGAAGAAATCGCATCGCCCAAAGACAGTGCCCGCAAAAAAATCGTAAAGCTTCCAGCGCTGCCTACCATTCCCAAAAAGGTGCTTTCGGTCCAGGATTCTATCGCCCAAATGAATCACCATAGCTCACGATATATCTTTGCGCCATCGGCTTATCCAATCAATAAAGGATCGTTTTACTACCAAAACTACGATCTCCTTTTGAATGATATTCAGGTGGGTATCACTGATAATTTTGGGATGGGAATTGGTTACGCTTTTCCGCTTTTCATGTACGTGACCCCCAAATATTCTATGCCATTGCGGAAAAATCATACTTTGGCCGTTGGCGATATCGCCGGCTTTAGTGTGTTTACCAAAGCGAGTAATACGATGTGGTTGAATACCCTTTACGGCATGTATACGCTGGGCAGTACCAAAAATAATATTAGTTTGGGTCTTGGGATATTGCAATCGAGCGATTTGGATGGCAATCACGCGGTGACAAATTTGTCGGGCATGTATAGCATCACGCCCAATTTCTACTTTGTGGGTGAGGCATGGTTTAATAGTCGGGTGCGACATTTTTCGTCGTCATACAGTGATTATATTTACGATGCTACGAAAATGGACTACGTGGCAAAAAATATTGCGGTTGATGCGAATCTGCATCGCAGTACATTGTTTACGTCGTTGCAATTCAGAATCATCGGGCACAAACAGCGAACAACGGCATGGTCGTTTGGCGTGAGCAGCTACTGGGAGCATGGCGATCAATACGCTTACGATGCCACCGTGCCCGTTTGGGACAAAACGCCAGGACAGGTGAGCTATGAAAGTCAGTCCTTCGTCATGGGTCCAACGAACAAATTCTATTTCATTCCGTCGTTTACCTACGTCAAAAAAATCGGAGACATGAATGATGTCTCTCGGTAAGTGTATTTGATTTTCGTCATTGGGACTGAGTTGAAGCGAAGCATCGGATCACCAGGTGATTGCACTCGTTGAGCGATTGACATTCTTTAGCGACTTATTATTTATATTTGCCTTTCTATTATGATATTATCAGATCAACGCATCCTGGACGAAATGGAATTGGGTACAATTAAGATTGAGCCTTATGATCGTAACTGCTTGGGCAGTAATAGTTATGATGTCCATTTGGGTAAGCATTTGGCCCTTTACGTGGATGCCGAGCTCGATGCGAAAAAACACAATACCATCGCTCATTTTGATATTCCTGAAGAAGGCTTTTTGTTGATGCCGGATCAGTTTTATTTGGGAGTGACGTTAGAATATACCGAAACCCATGCTCATGTTCCCTTTTTGGAAGGCAAGAGCAGTACAGGTCGTTTGGGGATTGATATCCACGCCACGGCAGGTAAAGGCGATGTGGGTTTTTGTGGCAACTGGACCTTGGAAATCTCTGTTAAAAAGCCAGTTAGGGTTTATGCAGGCATGCCCATCGGTCAATTGATTTATTTCCCTGTGCAAGGTGAAATTTTGGTTCCTTACAATAGTAAGAAAAATGCGAAGTACGCAGGTCAGCCCAATCGTCCCGTGGAAAGCATGATGTGGAAGAACCAATTCTGATGCCCTATCTTTGCGGTACGGATGAGTAACCCAGAGATTTTCGAAAAAGTCATTTCCCATTGCAAAGAATACGGTTTCGTATTTCCTTCCAGTGATATTTACGGTGGATTAACCGCTGTTTACGATTACGGCCAAAACGGCGTTGAATTGCGCAACAATCTGCGTCAGTACTGGTGGAAATCCATGACCCAGCTCAATCAGAACATCGTTGGGATTGATGCGGCCATCTTTATGCACCCCAAGGTTTGGAAGGCCAGCGGTCACGTGGATGGGTTTAGTGATCCCATGATCGACAACAAAGACAGCAAAAAGCGTTATCGCGCCGATGTGCTGCTCGAGGATCATCAGGAGAAAATCAGACAGAAAATCGACAAGGAAGTAGACAAGGCGGCCAAGCGATTTGGTGAGACTTTTGATGCGGCGATGTATCGCACAACCAACCCTAGGGTAATGGAATACCAAGCCCAGATTGATCGCATCGATGCGGTGATGAAGGAAGGTTTGGAGTCGGGCAACCTGGCGATGATTAAAGAATTGATTGAATCGGAAGGGATTGTTTGTCCGATGAGTGGCTCTCGCAATTGGACCGATGTGCGTCAGTTCAACCTGATGTACAGCACCCAAATGAGCGCAACGGATGCCGGCGAAGACAGTTTGTATCTGCGTCCTGAAACCGCCCAAGGGATTTTTGTCAACTTTTTGAACGTGCAGAAAACCGGAAGGATTTTGTTGCCTTTTGGTATCGCCCAAACAGGAAAAGCGTTTCGGATCGAGATTGTGGCGCGACAGTTCATCATGCGGATGAAGGAGTTTGAGCAAATGGAGATGCAGTTTTTCTGCAAGCCAGGAACAGAATTGGAATTTTACGAGTTTTGGAAGGCGCAGCGCTTGAAATGGCACAAGGCT
>CAJBVU010000221.1 GCA_903959115.1 uncultured Bacteroidota bacterium | reverse complement strand
CACCTTTTTGATTTCGTTTTTACTGTACGATTTGCTCCCTTTGTCCAACGTTACACCTTTGTCCGATACCACCGCTGCCGGATTCATCATCCCCGCCGGTGCAGTACCCTTAGTTTGTGATGAATTCGACTGATTCCCACCCTTTTTCTTGCCATCGTCCAATTTCGCCAAACGCATATCCTCCGCCATTCGCACAGAATTCCATTCCTTGTATTCCTCATACGTTCCTGGATATTCCCTCAAAACACCATCCTCAATCCACCAGATTTTATTGGCCACCTTACTAATGAAAGTACGATCGTGACTCACAAATAAACAGCTGCCCGCATAATCAATTAGCGATTCCGCCAACACCGCTGTACTAAACATATCTAGGTGATTCGTGGGCTCATCCAACAACAAGAAATTCGACTGCGTGATCAATGTCTTTGCCAAGGCCAACCTCGACTTTTCACCCCCACTCAAAACCTTCACCTTCTTAAATACCTCATCGCCAGTGAATAAAAAGCAACCCAAAACGGTCCGCAATTCCCAGTCGGTATATTCCGCACTCACCGTACTCAACTCACTCAACAAATCATTTTTAAGGTTCAACGCCTCCAACTGGTGCTGGGCAAAAAATGCCGACTCCACATTCCATCCCTGTTCGATCAATCCGCCACTCGGCTCCGAACCATGAACCATGCGTAAAACGGTTGACTTACCCTTTCCATTTGCCCCAACCAAAGCGATTTTGTCGCCCCGCAAAATTTGCGCTTGGGAGGGTTTTAAGATCTCCAACTCATCATACGACTTGGTAACATCCTTCAAATCGGCAATCACCTTTCCCGGTGTCACTCTAATATTAAATCGAATATCGAAATCCTTTCTCTCATCCTGCCTCACTTCAATCTTCTCGATTTTATCCAACATTTTCACGCGACTCTGCACCGCAGTTGCCTTACTCGCTTTGGCACGAAAACGAGAAATAAACTTCATCTGCTGACGGATATAATCCTGCTGATTCTCGTATTTCCGCATCATCAAAGCATCTCTTTCCTCCTTCTGCTCCAAAAACTCATTGTAGTTCCCCTTGTAATGGAAAACCTGTTGATGCGCCACTTCCGCGATGCGATTCACTGTTCTATCCAAAAAATAAGGGTCATGCGATACGATTACATACGTACCCTCATAGTTCGCCAAATATTCTTCTAACCACTGAATTGTAGGTAAATCCAAGTGGTTCGTCGGTTCATCCAAAAGCAATAAATCTGGGGCTTGTAACAACAATTTACCCAACATGGCACGCATGCGCCATCCCCCTGAAAATTCTCTCAGCGGTCTGCCTAAACTACTCGTAGGAAAGCCCAAACCCTCCAAAATCTTATCACCCTCGGCATGCCATTCATATCCACCCAACGCACCGAATCGCTCCTGTGCATCAGCCAAACGCTGCATTGTAACATCGTCGTATTCAACTTCGATTTTTTCAATCAATCGATTGATCTCAACCTCCAACTGCACCAAATCTTCCCTGCCGCTCAAAACCACATCGCGAACACAATCGCCCACGTCCATACTCAACAAATCCTGATTCAAAAATCCAATTCGCAAATCTGAAGGCCTAGAAAGTGTGCCCTCTCGCAACTCAAAATCGCCCGATATCAAACGTAATAATGTGGATTTCCCTGTACCATTCAAGCCAACCAACCCAATTTTTTCATTGGGTTTGATATGCCAAGATGCATTTTTAAACAGGTATCTACCAGCAAATTCAAAAGAAAAGTCATTCAGTGCTAACACCCCGCAAAGGTAGGCCATACAAGGCCAATCGCCCTAATGAGATTCAATAATTCACACAATTATTTGGGACGATAAACCATCACAAAATCATTCATAAAATATCCATCACCAATGTCGAAATCAGCCACCTGCTCAATCACAAACCCCATTTTAAAGTAAAAATTGATCGCCTTCATGTTCTGTCGATTCACTTGCAAACGCACCGCCTCCAAATTTGGCAACAACGCCAAAAGCTGACGAAACACCTCAGAACCCATGCCCTTGCGCTGTTTGTCGATCTCTAAATACAATTTATGAATGAAAAAATTCCCTTCTCTAATTTCTGAAATCGCGGTATAGCCCACCTCAATGCCGTTGTGCAATACAAAATAAAATCGCTGCCCTTCCTCCAGTTGACCTGTAATATGTTCAGTAGTATAAAACCGGCCCAACATATAGTCGACTTGGGTTTGGCCAATAATTGGAGTGTAATGGACGTCCCAAATTCTACGAGCCATTTGCTGAATCAAAGAAATTTTATCCGGTTGAATAGGAGATAACAGTAAATTCACCCTTCGAAATTCGCATTTTTGCAGCAATATCTCATGCTTCAACTGAAGAACCTTTCCACCGGCATCCGAAAACAAGGAATCACCCTGCACCACAACATCACAGTTGATGGACTCGGCCCTGGATTAATCCTGCTCGTTGGACCCAATGGGGTAGGAAAATCAGTATTTCTAAAAACGATTTGTGGCCTGATACCCCCAATTAAGGGTGAGGTCCTTATCAACCAAATCAATATTCATCAAACATCACCCGAAAAAAGAGCTTCCCTCAGTAGCATTCTCCTTGCCACACCGCCACAAATTGAGCATTTAAGCGTTTACGACATGATAATGAGCGGACGTCAGCGCTTTTTGCAAGGCTGGAGCGATCCAACGGAAAAAGATGTTTCCGAAGTCCTTAAAGCGATAGAAAAAACGGGTGTAACCGATATACAATTAAAGAACTTCGCCGAGCTGAGCGATGGCATCAAACAAAAAGTAATGCTCGCCCGATGCTTGGCCCAAGACAGTCAAATCATTCTGCTCGATGAGCCCTTGGCATTTTTAGACTACCCTTCCAGGACCACATTTCTGAAACTATTGCATCAACTTGCCAAAACCGAAAATAAATGCATTGTTTACAGTAGCCACGACTTGCACCTATCACTCAAATACTGCGATCAAGTGATGGCTCTTACTCAAACTGAATTTCTGTATTATAGAAATCCATCAGACATCGACCTTCAGAAAATTTTCCCCGAAACCGCATAACCAAACCATTCGATTCATGCGAAAACCCTTTGCAATGAAACAATTTTCCGTTGACCAAAGCGAGGTGGCACTACCCGTGACTTCGGATGCCTGCGTTTTTGGCGCCCTCGCAGAATTCCAGCATGCAACACAGATTTTAGATATTGGCAGCGGATCCGGTGTTTTATCGCTCATGATGGCCCAAAAATTTCCATCCGCCCAAATACAAGGAATCGATATTCACCTTGCCTCAGTCGAACAAGCCCGCAAAAACGGAATCAAAAGCCCATTCGCTGATCGCATTTCGTTTTCTCACGATAATATTCTCGACTTTGAACCATTGGCTACCATAGACGGTATCATATGTAATCCACCGTTTTTTGAAAATCATTTGCCTTCAACCGATGAAACTCGACGACTTGCCAGGCATACCCAGACATTAACCCTTGCAACATTAACCGCTCGCTGCGCTCGCTTACTCCAACCCCGTGGAGAACTCCTCCTCCTTCTGCCAGCCTCCTCCCAAAATCAAATCCTTGCAGCCCTGCAAAAACATCAATTCGCCCCGCAAACCATCACCACCATCCAAGCAACCCCAACAAAACCCCCACACCTGATCGCCGTTTACGCCATCAAAAATTCACCAAACCATTTTAGCACCGAAACTCCGCTACAAACAATTCAGTACACCCACTACAAGGCGGACGGACAATTAACCCCACAAGCCACAGAACTCCTAAAAGACTTCTATCTGGCCCTGTAACCTATTAAAAATTGCTACTTACAGTAAATCTTACCCCACTAAAAGCAGGCTCCTCCCTACAAATACCACCCGAACAATTCACCCCCTGCTGCTGCTTTAAGAACGCCAAAGTAAATACCGTGTTCTTCTCAGTGTAACCAATAAAAAACGTAGGGTAATGCAACACCTTGTCAGCAATAATCATTCGCTCATATCGATGCGGCACCACATTCACCATGTCCGCCACCGCAATACTCAAATTCTTATTTACAAACATCTCAATCATTAAATTGGCAAAGGAACCCTGATCGTTCTTCGTATTCAAATACTGCCACTCAACCCGCAAACTCTTACCCTGATTCATCGTATGTAACCACTCTCCAAAAGGAGTAAATGTCTTCACAGGAACATACTCCGGCTCACTCTCATACCTCGTCTGATTGTAAACAATCCGCTGAACGCCCAACTTCAATTTGTCGTGCTTCCCAATCTTCTGAACCACCTCGATATAATTTTCACTAAACAACTTCTCCGCCTCTTTCACCCCAGTTGTTGTATTCAATTTCCCGTTGCTCGCCAGAGTCTGAACATAACTGCCGTTAAAGAAAATCTGCGTTCCCTTGCGTGGCTTAAACTCTATCTCACCCTGAATTCCATCCTCTCCCATGGCCTGACCCGGTGCATTGTATCGACTCAATAATCTATAGGTATTCTGACGGGTCATCGATGGCAAATAACTCACCAATCCATTCAACAAATTCTCCGTAGGTGCCGTCCTAAATGAGAAATTATCTACGTGCCTCGCCTGCACATTCACACCAATCGATGCCTTTTGACTCCCCAAATTCCAACCGCCCTTGCCCCAACTCATCGAAGTATATAATACCTTACCACTCCTTAGATAAAACTTAGTATTATCATCCATAATCGCCTCCTTTGATTTCACATTCCCCTCAACCGTCCAACTGAAGTTGTCCTTCGTGTAAGTAAAGTAAGCATTCCCGCCATAAACATTGTACTTGGGATAAAATCGATCCGCCAAATCATACGTATTAATCGTCCCCACCAAACGATCCATCGTCTCCCTATCCAAAGTCCTATTCACCGCCGATGCACCCACCTGCAAAGCACCATATTTACTGTCCTTTCCCAAGTCGAGGTTCCCCTCTATATTCAAACCACTGATCACCTGATTCGCAAATCCAAAACGATTTTTGATGTTCCCCTTCTGATTGCCCGCAAAACCCTTAACTGCCCACTTATCGTTGATATTGTACTTCAAACGCATCCCCTGAATCGCGTAATCAATCCCAATCTGCCTCTGCTCGTAAGCCCTAAACAAAATTCCGGTACCGAACTGGTCGTAAAACGACCCCATGGTGATGTCCAACTTGTCAACGCTCTTGTTGATCTGCCAAAAACCCACACCATGATTGGTATATGCATCCTGAGGATCCAACAACGGCGAATTGTTAAACGCATCGTATCGTAAAATAAATGAATACCCCTTGATTCGATACTGCATAAACAACCACGCATCCGCGCTGGCCGTGTTCTCCTTGTAAACTTTTGTATTTGCCCCGATGCTATCGTCACGAATATATTTTTGATACGTCATCAGCAAATTGCCCGAAAACTGACCCTTATCCGAATCCTTGCTCTGACCCAATGCCAAATTGCATGTGCCCAACAGGACAAGCAACATCACGATACTGAAATGTCTCATTCACTGCAAAGAAACAAAAAAGCCCGTATTTTTGTAGACCGATTATGTCCGAAGTCATTATTCCACCCACCGCAACCGCTACAAGAACCCTTTATATTGAAAGTTACGGCTGTGCCATGAACTTTAGCGATAGCGAAATTATTGCCTCCATCATGGGTGAACATGGCTTCAGTTCCACCAATGACGAACTCAATGCGGATGTCATTTTCCTCAATACCTGCGCCATTCGAGACAATGCAGAACAACGGATCAGAGAGCGATTAAAACATTTACGCGGCAACAAAAAACATAACAAAGAACTCATCATCGGTGTACTAGGTTGCATGGCCGAACGATTGAAAGAGAAATTATTGGAAGAAGAAAAACTCGTGGATATCGTTGCCGGTCCCGATAGCTATAGAGATTTACCCAAACTCGTTGCCGAAGTGGACGATGGCGGACGCGCAATTAACGTGATGTTGAGCCGCGAAGAAACCTATGGCGACCTCAACCCCGTTAGATTGAACTCCAATGGCATCACCGCTTTTGTATCAATTATGAGAGGGTGCGACAATATGTGTACTTTCTGCGTAGTGCCCTTCACAAGAGGCCGAGAAAGATCTCGCGAACCCGAAAGTATCGTCAGAGAAATCCTTGAGCTATCAAAAAATGGCTACAAAGAAGTAACCCTCCTCGGCCAAAATGTCAATTCCTACCTCTGGTTTGGCGGCGGACCCAAAAAAGAATTCAAAAAACTCACCCAAGAAGAACAAGAAACATCGGTAGATTTCGCCGATTTGCTCGAAATGTGTGCCCTGGCCGTGCCACATATGAGAATTCGTTACAGCACAAGTCATCCGCGCGACATCAACGAAAAAGTGGTGTACACGATGGCCAAATACAAGAACCTCTGCAACTATATCCACCTGCCCGCCCAAAGTGGAAACAGCAGAATCTTAGACTTAATGTCGAGAAACTATTCCCGCGAATGGTACATGGATAAAATTCGTATGATCCGCAATATCATTCCCGATTGTGGCATCAGTTGCGATATCATTTCTGGATTTTGCTCAGAAACAGAAGAAGAACACCAAGACACGCTGAGCCTAATAGAATGGGCCAATTTTGAGTTCTCCTACATGTATATTTATAGTGAACGACCTGGAACCCCAGCAGCTAAGAAATTGGCAGATGATGTTCCTGATGATGTCAAATCGCGCAGATTAACCGAAATCATCGCCCTTCAAAACGGCAAGTCGAGGCAGAAAAACGCTTCCTACATCGGCAAGGTAGTCACGGTGCTCATCGAAGGCCATTCCAAGAAAAGCAATTTGGATTGGAAAGGACGCAGCGACCAAAATTCGGTTACGATTTTCCCATGCGAATCATACCAACCCGGCGATTTGGTTGATGTGCTAATTGAACGCTCCACAACCACCGCCATGATTGGCAAAGCGATTGGTTACGCTTCATTGTAAGTAGAATAATTCGCGGAATTTTTAACCCTTCACGGAATACTGAGGCCTCAAATTCTTGAGCATATCCTCCGTCATTCTGTCCAAATCATAATCCGGCTTCCAACCCCAATCTTCTGTCGCACGACCATCATCGATCACTGCTGGCCAACTATTGGCGATTGCCTGACGAGAATCGGGCTCGTAAGAAATTGTGAAACCGGGCACAAATTTGGCAATCGATGCAGCAATTTCCTCTGGACCAAAACTCATCCCTGCCAAGTTGTAGCTGGTACGAATCTTAATGCTCTCCGCAGGTGCATGCATAATGTCCAAAGTGGCTTTCAAAGCATCGGGCATATAAAGCATCGGCAAAACCGTTCCTTCACCCAAAAAACAAGTGTGATGTCCGGTCTGCAACGCATCGTGGTAAATAGAAACGGCATAATCCGTAGTTCCACCACCTGGTGCACTCTTATAACCAATCAAACCGGGATAGCGCAAACTGCGTGTGTCAACGCCCCAACGGTTGTAATAATATTGCGCGTAAAGTTCACCCGCTAATTTACTGATTCCATAAATCGTAGTGGGATCCATCGTACCGTATTGAGGTGTGCCAAAACGTTCTGTATTTGGTCCAAAAGCCGCAATACTACTAGGCCAATAAACTCTTTTGATGATGCCCGTATCCCTTGCCGCATTCAACACATGAAACAATCCCTCCATATTCAATTTCCATCCAAATTCTGGATTTTTCTCCGCCGTTGCACTCAATAAGGCTGCCAAATGATATACATGAGTGGGTTTGTACTTTTGAATTACCGCATTTAATCCCGCCGCATCCAACACATCCAACGTTTCAAACGGACCGCCTTCAAATACCGGATTATCGGATTTTTTGACATCACTCGCGATCACATTTGCATCGCCATAAATACCGCGCAACGCTTCAACCAATTCCGTGCCCAACTGTCCGCACGACCCAATCACCAATACTGTTTCTGTCGACATACTTCCGCAAATTTTGGCGGTTCAACCCACATTACCAAACCTTTTTCTCCCCGATTCACAAATGAATGCGTATTTATGGCAAATGTTCTGCATTTTTGCCTCCCACAATTCGGAAATGGCAGAGGAAACAATAAAATTTGGTATCATTGGCGTAGGGCATATTGGTGCTAGACATGCGCATATGATTCAAGCCAATCCCGGTTCTGAACTCGTTGCCATCGCCGATATCAAAAATCGCGAAGATCTATCGGTCCAAGAATTTCAAGTGCCACTTTACGAAAACGTGGAGGAAATGCTGATGCATCACAGCAATATTCAGGTGGTTTGCATCGCCACACCCAATGGTTATCACAGTCAACACGCAATTCAAGCCCTAAATATGGGTTGCGATGTAGTGGTGGAAAAACCGATGGCCCTGTCCACAGACGACTGCGATGCGATGATTCAGGAGGCACAGAAACGAAACAAAAGGATCTTCTGTGTGATGCAAAATCGCTTTTCGCCGCCCTCCCAATGGATCAAATCAATTATTGACGATAACATACTCGGCGAAATTTATCAAGTTCAAGTGGTTTGCTATTGGAATCGCGACCATCGCTATTATAAAAAAGGACATTGGCATGGAACTGAGGATTTGGATGGTGGTGTTCTGTTTACACAGTTCTCTCATTTCATCGATATGGTCTACTGGTTGCTTGGACCCCTTTCCGTTAACTATAGTGAGTTCTCCAATTTCAATCACCAATCATTAACAGAATTCGACGATAGCGGTCAAGTCTTGTTTTCCTTCGGTGAGCGCGGAAAAGGAAGTTTGAGTTTTTCTACCAGCCTTCACAACCAAAATTTTGAAAGCTCCATTACCATAATCGCCGAAAATGGTACCGTGAAACTTGGCGGCCAATACATGAACGATGTGGTTTATTGCGATATCAAAAACTATGAAATGCCAACTTTGCCGCCATCTTCTCCGCCAAATGATTATGGACAGTACAAAGGAAGTGCGGCAAATCATCATTTTGTAATTGACGAAGTAGTAAGAAATATGCGTTACAATTCCCCTTGCATTACTACACCGGAAGACGGTCGGGCAGTGGTTGAAATCATCGAAAATATCCATTTGTTGAAAAAATAATTATTTTCAATTAGATTGATATTCAATTAATTACGACCAATTCGAAATTAATTTTACATTTTTTTCAAATTCTTTTGGGGGTAAAAAACAAAATCCGTGTTAATGGCTCGGTATACCCATACCCTAACAGGTAAAATCATGACAAAAGAACAACTGGAAAGCAACACCTTCACCAAATACGCGGCAGGATTAATGCACGATGAAGAATTGCGCAAACTTGAAGAATGGTTAAAGAAAAACCCACAATTCAAACCCACTTTGGCTATTATCAAACAACAGGTTTCAGCAATGATGCCAGAACTTAATCACTAATTCAACATGTCAAATCCAAATAATACTTCCCATCCTGAATCCGATATTGATCAGATTTTAAAGGTTTCGGAAAATTATAAATATTCTTTCGAGGCTAGCAATGATGAAGCCTGGAAAAAGTTTTCTGCCGCGCGTGAGGCCGAAAAACAAGTGCCAACTCCATTTAAAGTTTACAAAAACACATCGCGTTTGTTGCGTGTAGCTGCTGCTATTGCAATTCTTGCCGTTGGTAGTTGGGCATTTTGGCTTACCACTTTAAACAAAACATTGGACGCGGGTCAGTTTGCCACAAATGCGGGTCAAATCGAACAAATCACTATGAAAGATGGTAGTGTGATTACATTAAATGCCAATTCAAGTGTGGAATTCACAGTGACAGAAAAATCGCGCGAAATCAAACTACAAGGGATGGCGCATTTTGAAGTTGCAAAAAATCCAAACGCTCCTTTTGTCATAGAGTCAAACAACAATAAAGTAACCGTTTTAGGTACCGGATTCGACGTTCAGTCATACAATGGAAAACCACTCCAAGTAACCGTGAATCACGGAAAAGTAAAAGTGGAGAAAATATCAAACAGCACCATGCTCGAGTCAGTCATTCTTACAAAAGGAATGAGAGTTCGCGAGAATCTGAACCAAGCAAATGCAGCGAACAAACGTTCTCAAATATTCGCCGTTGATTCCAATGTCAATTTGGATGCCGTAAAATGGGAATCTGGCAACTTGATTTTTACCAATGCCCCAATCGCCGATGTGGTTAATGCCATCGAAACGCGCTACAGTAAAAGACTTCAAGTCAGGATTCTTAAACCTACTTGTATCATTACCCCAACAGGTATTTCTAACCAAACCTCTGATTTGCAGTTTACCGGTGTATTTAAAAATACCGACGAATTTAGTACTGTAGTTAAAACCATTGAAATTGCCCTAGGATTGGAATTTGAAGTAAAATAAGTACACCCACCGTGCAACGCGGAAACAACTTTTGTTTTCAATAACTTTGTTACACTGTGAAAAAAGCTTTTTGGATTGCGCTCGTATTTTTTCCCCTACTTCTTGGGGCAAAAATAAGTGTCAATTCACCTAAGCCAAACGCGCTTCCACAATTATATTTCACCCCCAATGTCGGGCAGTTCGGCTTTGAAAATCCCAGTATCGCACAGGCCGTAATTCCCGGAGGGGCCGTTTTCATTACCCAAAATGGCATCCGTATCCGAATGGATCACCCCGATGACATCGGCAATAAACACCAAGCCCATCACTACCGTGGAAAAGATACCCAGTTCAGTGTTCGATATCATATTAGCGATATCCTATTTGCAGGAGGACAACCGCCATCGAAAATTCAATTCCTTGATCCCGCTCCCTTTTACGAAAATTACTTCTTAGGCCAAGATCCAGAAAATTGGAAATCCGCCGTACAACCGATTTCAAAAGTTATTCTGGAAAACATCTACCCCCGCATAGATGTCGCCATCTATTTCAATAACCAAAATTTAGAGTTCGACTGGATCTTGCATCCCGGCGCCGACCCAAGGCTAATCGCACTGAAATTGGATCAGAGCAATCAATGGAAAATACTACACAAGCAAATTCACATTCAAAATTCTGTCGGTGCCTTCATAATTCAAATGCCCATCGCATCGCAGAAAAATCCGCT
>CAJBVU010000220.1 GCA_903959115.1 uncultured Bacteroidota bacterium | reverse complement strand
CTTTCCTCGTCGTGCTCCAACAAAGGAAAATCCAATACCCACAGAGGCTTATAATTAAACGGATCTCTTAAACCCAATTCGCTGCCCATCAATAAACGTAGCTCATTCAATTGCTTACGGGTTTTATTCATTTCACCAGCCAGCACCAAAATCAAATCTCCGGGTTCGGCACCGAAGGCATCTTTCCAGGCCGACAATGCTTCTGCATCGTAAAATTTGTCGACAGAACTCTTTGTCGAGCCATCGGCTTCAATTCTGCAATAAACCAATCCTTTGGCTCCAATTTGTGGTCGTTTCACAAAATCGGTAAGACCATCCAATTGTTTCCGGGTATACAATCCCGCGCCTTTGGCACAAATGCCAATCACGGAATCCACTGAATCAAACACTACAAAGTCTTTTCCGCTCACCAAATCCACTGAAGACTCAGGGGATTTCAACTCCACGAACTGCATATCAAATCGGATATCGGGCTTATCGCAACCATACAAACGCATCGCATCGGCATAAGTCATACGCGGGAAAGAATCAAAATGCACCCCTTTTACCTCGGCAAACAAATGCTTGGCCAAACCTTCAAACGTATTTAAAATATCCTCGCGCTCCACGAAGCTCATCTCACAGTCGATCTGTGTAAACTCCGGCTGTCGATCCGCACGCAAATCCTCATCCCTAAAACACTTAACAATCTGAAAATATTTATCAAATCCGCTCACCATCAGCAACTGCTTGAAAGTCTGAGGACTCTGGGGCAATGCATACCACTGACCAGGATTCAAACGAGATGGAACCACAAAATCGCGCGCTCCTTCGGGTGTGCTTTTGATAAGGACTGGCGTTTCAACTTCCAAGAACTGATCATTGCTCAAATAATTGCGAATCTTCTGTGCCAAATGATGTCGCATTTCCAAATTCGCGCGAACTACATCCCTCCGCAAATCCAAATAACGGTATTGCATGCGAATATCATCGCCGCCATCAGTTTCATTTTCAATAGTAAAGGGTGGTGTTTTGGCTTGATTCAAAACGTTTAATTCTGAAACCACAATTTCGATCTCACCGGTGGGCATCAACTTGTTTTTTGACTCCCGCTCCGCAACTAGGCCTACGACTTGGATCACATATTCACGACCCAATTCGCCAGCTTTAGCCAACATTTCGGCGCTGTAAGCATCGTTAAACGACAATTGCGTGATGCCATAGCGATCGCGCAAATCAACGAAGGCCATTGAACCCATCAAACGGATTTTAGCTACCCAACCCGAAAGGGTGACAGTATTACCAACGTGCGAAATACGCAATTCACCACAAGTATGCGACCGAAACATAAATGCAAAAATACGACCTCAGAAACGAAATCCCGTGGTGAAAAATGCCAAAGAAAATTATCTTATTGCGAATCGGGCCAACCTTGGGCTTTTATTTCAAATTGGTTGTCGGATTTCGTGCGCAACATATTCTTAGATGTCACATCGGTAGCATAGCCAATCACAGTAAAATCGGGCATCGTTTTGATTTTTTCATAATCGGCCTGACCCACGGTGAATAGCAATTCATAATCCTCGCCACCATTCAATGCCACAATACTCGGATTCAAATCGAACGACAATGCGGTATCAATTGTCTGCGAATCAATGGGCAATTTCTCCTCGTAAATATGGAATCCGCATCCACTGGCCTTTCCTAGGTGATGCAATTCAGAAGCTACGCCATCGCTCACGTCAATCATGCTCGTGGGCTTGACATCCAAAATCTTCAATAATTCAACAACGTCTTTGCGGGCCTCCGCTTTCAGCTGTCGGCCCACGATATAATCGTATTGCTCCAAATCTGGCTGCATGTTTGGTACTTCTAAGAAAACGCGTTTCTCTCTTTCCAAGATTTGCAAACCCATATAAGCGCCACCCAAATCGCCGCTCACCACCAACAAATCACCCACTTGGGCGCCGCCGCGATATACGATTTTATCTTTTGCTACGCGGCCGTAGGCCGACATAGAAATCACCAATCCGCTTTGAGACGTTGTTGTATCGCCCCCAACCAAATCAACCCCAAAATGCTCGCAAGCGATTTGCATTCCGGCATATAACTCCTCCACCGCCTCCAAAGAAAATCGATTACTCAATCCCAATCCCACCAACACCTGATCGGCCATGCCATTCATCGCATAGATATCGCTAACGGCAACCGAAATCGCCTTATAACCCAAGTGTTTTAAAGGATGGAAACTCAAATCAAAATGCACGCCTTCCAACAGCAAATCAGTGGTCATCAAGCCAAAATGATCCCCGCAGTCGATTACAGCACAATCATCGCCAATCCCTTTAACGGTCTTAGAATTTTTTACTTCAAAATGCTGTGAAAGATGCTGAATGAGACCAAATTCGCCCATTGCACCAATCTCTGTACGCTCACTGTTATCAAACATTTTACAAAGATACGCACTACAACGCAACGCAAACGTTCTTCACCTCGGTAAAGAATCGCATCGCTTCCAATCCGCCTTCTCTGCCTACGCCGCTGCTTTTCACCCCACCAAAAGGTGTCCGCAAGTCTCTGAGCAACCAACAATTGATCCATACGATACCCATCTGCAACTGAGCCGCCACCTGATGAGCACGCGTAAGATGCTGCGTCCAAACCGTTGCTGCCAACCCGTATTCCGTGGCATTCGCCATCATCAAAACCTCTTCCACCGTATCAAACGGCGTGATCGTAATAACTGGGCCAAAAATCTCTTCCATATTGCATCGCGCATCAAACGATAAACCTTCCAAAATGGTTGGAGCGATATAATATCCACCCTCAAAACCCTCTGGCTGCAGGGCGCCACCTCCACACAAAACAGTAGCTCCCTCACTTTTCGCCAATTCGATATATCCCAAAACCTTTTCAAAATGGGGTTTCGATACGATGGCTCCCACGCGGGTTTCGGCATGCAATGGATCGCCCACCTTCATCTTCAACACCTCAGCAACCAAAGCCGATTTTACACTTTCATATGCGCTACGCTCCACAAAAACGCGACTTCCACACAAACAAATCTCACCCTGATTCATGAACGAACTATTCACCGTTGTCTTAATCGCCTTGTCCATATCGGCATCAGCAAAAATGATATTCGGATTCTTTCCACCCAATTCCAAGCTTACCTTTTTAAACATGGGTCCTGCAACACTGGAAATATGCTTTCCCGTTACTGTGCCACCCGTAAACGAAATCGCCTTGATATTTGGATGCTCTACGATGGCCTGGCCTACGCTACCACCCAATCCATTAACGATATTTAGCACGCCATTAGGCAAACCCGCCGACGAACAAATTTCGCCCAACATTGCAGCCGTAACCGGAGTAAATTCACTTGGCTTGGCCACCACACAATTCCCTGCTGCCAAGGCCGGCGCAATCTTCCAAGTAAACAAATACAAAGGCAAGTTCCATGGGCTAATACATCCTACCACCCCAATAGGAGTGCGCAAAGTGTAATTAATCGCCTTGTTTTCCATGGCATGACTTTCACTAGAAAACTGCATCGCAGCGGTGGCAAAAAATCTAAAATTCTGCCCCGCACGAATCATCTCATTCTTGGCCAACCACAAAGGTTTCCCCTGGTCGTTGCTCTCGGCCATCGCCAGCGTATCACGCAAACTATCAATCCCTTCGGCGATAGCGTTCAAAATCTTAAATCGTTCTTCAGCAGGGGTATTGCTCCAAGATGGAAAAGCCAATGCCGCCGCTTCATAAGCATCCGCCACATCAGTTGCATCTGAGTTGGGAATGTTGCCATAAACACTTCCCGTAGCGGGGTTATAATTGTCCAAAACCGACCCATTATTGGCCGCTTTCATCTCCCCATTGATGTAGTTTAATATGTTCATCTTCCGTTGATTAGAAAGTCGCTGTTATTGATTTCGATGTAAATTTCGTATGATTTTTCAGACGACCAAATCGCATTCTCCTTCACCTGGATTCCATACCCTTTTCTGGGCTGAAAAGAAATCCGCAAATCCCTATCCATATACCAACTGCGCTGAAGCACCGTCCACTGCATGATTTCGATTTTCCCTTTGCGATACGTCACCATCAACTCCTGCAATTCTGCAGCCGTGTCCCGGGCATTCATCCTTACTATTTTCAAAGGCCCCGACTCATCAATTGTGGTATCATAAGCGGGTTGTGTTTTAGATTTTTTTGATAGGGCAAAGACCGACCAAGTGGGAATGGATTCTAATTCGTTTTGCCAATCCAAACTATCAATCGATTCAGTTTCTACCTTCTCCCCTTCCGTCACAGTTTTTGTCATCCCAGGTTGAACTTTTTGCAACCACGCAATTTCATTTTGCGCAAATCGCACAAAAGAATCGGGTTCCGCCGCCGCATCCACATGAGAATCCTTTCCGCATCCAACCAACAAGGCGACAGAAACAAACATCAAACACAATAATCGTACTCTATTAATTTGGCGAAAACACTGAGAAAATTTCATCCTTTTGATGCTTTTAACAATCATACAATTAACGACTTACCCGTCATTTCCAAAGGCTGAACCACGCCCAACATCTCCAAAATTGTAGGAGCAACATCAGCCAAAATCCCATTACGCAAATCCTGCTCTTTTTCTTGGGTTACCCACCAAACAGGGACAGGGTTTGTAGTATGCGCGGTATTCGGCGTCCCATCATCATTCACAGCAAAATCGGCATTTCCGTGATCTGCCAAAATGATAAATTCATATCCCATTTCTTCACCAACCTCAACCAAACGCTGCAAGCATGCATCCACTGTTTCAACAGCTTTGATGATGGCAGAATAATCGCCCGTATGGCCCACCATATCAGCATTGGCAAAATTCAAACAAACAAAATCGTATTGCTCTTGATGCATTTTCTCCAAAGCGCGTTCGGTCAATTCCACAGCACTCATTTCGGGTTGTAAATCATAGGTAGCCACTTTCGGTGATGATACCATCAATCGCTCCTCGCCTTCAAACACTAGCTCTCGACCGCCTGAAAAGAAAAAGGTAACGTGCGGATATTTTTCCGTTTCCGCGGCGCGCAACTGTCTGAGCCCCGCCATCGAAATCACCTCTCCCAATGTCTGCTGCAGATTAACGTTCTCGAATAAAACACCTGAGATCTTATACTTGACATCATATTGCGTAAGGGTATAATACTCCAACTTCAATTTCTTCATTCCATGAGAAGAGATATCTTCTTGGGTCAGTGCGCGTGTAATCTGTCGACCTCGATCGGTCCTAAAATTTGCATTTATTACAACATCGTTTTCCGCAACCAATCCTTCGTTGCCTTTCAATAAACGAAGCGGATTCATAAACTCATCGGTAATTCCGTCTTTGTATTCGTCGTGAATGGCCTCAATTGAGCCAACCAACTTGCCCGTTCCATGAACCAACAAATCGTAGCATACTTTCACTCTTTCCCAGCGCTCATCACGATCCATGGCATAGTAACGACCTACAACCGTACTAATTTTGGCATTGGTACCTGCAATCGAGGATTCCAAATCCTGCAAATAACCAAATCCAGAATGCGGATCTGTATCTCTACCATCCAAAAAAGCGTGTACATAAATTTTCTTTAACCCATAATCTTGGGCGATGCTACAAAGTTTTTTCACGTGTTCGATGTGCGCGTGGACCCCGCCATCACTCAACAAACCCATGATATGAAATGCTTTGTTACCCGACTTGGCTGATGCCATCGCCTTGAGCAACACGGCATTGTCTTCTACTTCATTTTGATCAAATGCCTTGTTAATTTTCGCCAACATCTGCCAAACAATCCTACCCGCTCCTAAATTCATATGGCCCACCTCAGAATTGCCCATTTGGCCTGCGGGCAAACCTACATTTTCACCATCCGTGCGCAAAGTTGCATTGGGAAATCTCGCAAACAAAGAATCCGTAAATGGCGTAATCGCCTGATTAATGGCATCCGAATACGAGCCATTGCCCAACCCCCAACCATCCAATACCACCAAAGCCACTTTTTTAACCATAACACAAAGGTACAACAGGCTATAATTGTATGAAGTAAAATCACGATATTTGTGTCATGATTTTACACTTTTCCTCCCTCGCAAGCTCAAAAATCAAAGGGTTTATCCTCTTGGCTTGCATTATGGCGGCTGCAGAAGTGAAATCACAGGTGGTCTACGATGTAGAACCCGCCGTGGAATCGATGGAAAAAGCGAGGAAAGAACGCACAAAAAGCAGCGACAAAAAAATTAGCGGATACCGCATTTTTGTCGGATTCTCCTCCAAAAGAGCCGAAGCCACTGAAATTCAAAAGAAAGCTGATGAAATTTTTGGCAGTACCTATGGAGCTCTGTTGATATACGACGAACCCAATTTTAAAGTATACATCGGAGCCTTTACCACTGCAGCGGAAGCAGATGCAGCACTGGCCGATATCAAAAAGGAATTCCCTACCGCCAGAAAATTGCGACTTCAGATCCCAAACCCAGGCTATTCAGGCCCTGAAGGCAATTAATCCCCATCGCAATGACGGCCAAAAAAGACCCCCAAACAGAAAAAACCAAGCAAGAAGTGCGAGAGCTTTTCACGGGGTACTTAGAATTGCATCAACATAGAAAAACGCCAGAGCGCTACGCAATTTTGGATGAAATATATTCTTCAAAAGTGCATTTCGATGTCGATGAGCTATTCCTAAAAATGAAAACCAGAAACTATCATGTTTCTCGGGCTACCGTCTACAACACCCTTGACCTGCTGGTTGAATCGGGATTGGTGAAACGACATCAATTCGGCCAAAATACGTCACATTACGAGCAAGCCTTTGGCTATAAGCAGCATGATCATTTAATTTGCAATAAATGCAAAAGAGTATTTGAGTTTTGTGACCCCCGTGTGCAACAAATCACTAGCACCATGGGCGGATTACTCAAATTCGAAGTCAGCAGTCACAGTTTGCACCTTTACGCAAATCCACAAACAGATCCACAGGGCAATTGCATCCAATGCAACATAAACCCAAACACACTATAAAACGAAAAATTCTATAACTCTTATCAATGGTTGATGTAATATTAGGCCTCCAATGGGGCGATGAAGGAAAAGGGAAAATTGCTGATTACCTAACCCCCAAATACGACGTGGTAGCGCGTTTTCAAGGCGGTCCAAACGCTGGGCACTCTCTGGATTTCGAAGGAAAGAAATTTGTGCTTAATACCATCCCTTCAGGGATTTTTCGCAAAGAGACAATCAACTTGATTGGCAACGGCGTGGTAATTGATCCAGTGCGATTGAGAGAAGAAATTGAGCGAATTGTAAACGAATGCCCCGACTACAGAGAGCGTTTGTACATTTCGCAGAAAGCCCACCTAATCTTGCCTACCCACCGTATCCTTGATGCCGCTTCTGAAGCAGCAAAAGGTGATGCGAAGATTGGAAGCACACTCCGCGGAATTGGACCTACCTACAAAGATAAAATAGGTCGTTCCGGCCTTAGAGTTGGCGATATCCTTGATGCCAATTTCAAAGAAAAATATCAAACTACGGTAGCCGATCACCTAAAATTGATCGAGTTTTATGGATTTACCGATTTCAACTTGGCCGAAGAAGAAACCAAATTCTACAGTGCCATTGAGTTCTTGAAAACGCATAAAATCATCAATAGCGAATATTTCATCCACGATTGTATCTCTCAAGGCAAGAAAATATTGGCCGAAGGCGCTCAAGGCAGTTTGTTGGATATCGAATTTGGAACCTATCCTTTTGTGACCAGTAGCAACACTTTGGCTGGTGGCGTTTGTACCGGATTGGGCGTAGCCCCAAAACACGTTGGAAAAGTATTTGGCATTTTCAAAGCCTATTGCACTCGCGTGGGTTCTGGGCCTTTCCCAACCGAGCTCGACGATGAAACGGGCGAATATTTGCGCATCAAAGGACACGAATTTGGCGCGACAACCGGACGTAAACGTCGTACTGGATGGATTGATTTGGTTGCCTTAAAATACACTTGCATGTTGAACGGCGTAGACGAGCTGATTATGATGAAGAGCGATGTATTGAACGGCATGGATAAAATCGCGGCTTGTACTGCATATACGATCAATGGCGAGCGCAGCGAGCAAGTGCCAAGTAATATGTGCAACGACCAAATCGAACCGAATTTAGAATGGTTCCCAGGTTGGGGCGAAGACCTCTCTCATACCCAAGGTTTTGAGGCTATGGATCAGCGTTTCCGCGACTATGTGCACTTCGTTGAAAACTATCTCGGCACCAAAATTAGAGTCATTTCACTTGGACCAGAGCGCGAAAGCACCTTGGTTAAAGACTAATATTCCCCGATCCCGCTGCCCGGATAGGATTCCCCGACCTGCTGCCCTTTGCCATAACGACAAAGATTAACCCTCCCTTATTACCTTTGCCATTATGAAAATCATTTGTATTGGCAGAAATTATACGGAACACATCAAGGAACTCAACAACGAGACCCCCGAGGAACCCGTAATTTTCATCAAACCCGATACTGCGCTTTTGCGCAATAACAATCCCTTTTTTATCCCTGATTTTTCGGACGATGTCCACCATGAAGTGGAAGTGGTGGTGAAAATCAAGAAGCCCGGACGACATATACCCTTGGGTTTTGCGAAGGATTATTACGATGAGGTGGCGTTAGGCATAGACTTTACTGCAAGGGATGTACAAAGTCAATTGAAAGCAAAAGGTTTGCCTTGGGAAAAAGCCAAAGGATTTGATCATTCGGCGGCAATCAGTGCGTTTATTCCTTTGAGCGAATTGACAAATGAGGGTTCTGAGGGCATATATGCCGCAGCATTTTCACTAGAAAAAAACGGGATTGTAGTTCAAAGTGGCAATACCAATCAAATGATACACAACGTGGATGAGATCATTGCCCACGTTTCAGAATACTTCAGTTTGAGAATTGGAGATTACATCTTCACTGGAACTCCTGCCGGGGTGGGCGCGGTAAAAAGTGGCGACCAATTAAAGGGATTTTTGGCGGGCAAAGAGATGTTCAATTTCGTCGTAAAAT
>CAJBVU010000219.1 GCA_903959115.1 uncultured Bacteroidota bacterium | reverse complement strand
CGTCGAGAAATACTGAGGGTGAACTGGATATCGAGCAGTTGAAAAAGATGGTAGAAGCGATGAAAGGGGTGCCGCTTTGATAGCCCAAAGGAGTACATGCGATTTCATTTTACGGTCCGGAGCCTACGGATTTTTTCGGATTTTTTTCGTCCTGATGATGCTGGGGAGCACAAACCTCATCGCACAGCTTAATTCCCTGATCACTTTTCCCGATTCTCGCAACGCTTTAATTAACAACGAACCCAAAAGCCATCGCATCGAAAAATGGGAGCTATTGGAAGAGGATTTTACGATGGGGATTACGAAAAACGACGTCCATGCGGATCACCTCCGTGAGTATGATTCTACCATTGCGGGTCGCGGTTGGATCCCTGTAAAATATACCCCTGCCATTAACGATTTATATTGTCCGCATCCATCACCCTCGTCATGTTCGGAAAATTGTGGCAAATCCAATTTGGGTTGCGATCATCCAAAATTGACGGCCTGCAACGACCGATGCAAGAGTGTGGAATGGCGGGAGTGGAAATATCGTGCGGCGTTGTTTGAAAGTGCGGAGGAAGCGCAAAAAGAGGAGCATCATTTTTTGGAAATCAAGGAATGGGAGGGTGCTTATATTGAGGTATTTGTGAACGGCAAGCCCGTGAAGAGTGTCAACCCGTTGCTGAGCAGTTTTGCCAAGGTAACGATTGATTTGGATGGGTTGATTCGTCTCGATGGCAAGGATTCGGTTTACATCGTTTTTTCATCGCCCACTCGGCTGGGGAAGATTTACAGTCGGCGCAGCGGGATGAATTTTCCGGCGGACAATGAGGCTGAAATTACCACGTTTGGTTCCTACGGTTATAATTCTTTGGCGAGGAACACGTCGATGGGGGCCTCTGCAGAGGGCGCTTCGGCCAAGGCGAGTCCGTTCTTGCGCAAGCCCATCATTCAGTATGGTTGGGACATTGCTCCGCGTAGGGTTTTGGTGGGATTGGGCGAAGGGGTTTTTGTGCATGGCTGGAGTGATAACCACCTGCAATCTCTAAAAATTTCTCAAGATTCGAGTTGGATGGGTGTGGACGAAAGGGGTAAAGCTGCGGAGTTTGTTTACGGTCATGCCGATTTGTATTATTTGTGCGATACGATGCGGGGTCGGCCTAGTTTTGTTCGGATTACTTCGGGGAATTTGCCCGGCATGCACGACGATATCGAATGGGATATTGTGCGTGTGGTGCGTCCTTGGTCTGCAGTTTCGGTGCCAGATGTGGATGTTGTCTTAATGCCAGCCAATGCTTTTGGGGTTGAGGCGCGACACCGACGTATGGTTTTTCGCATGAAGAATCCCAAGGACTGGTTACCCAATGGATTGTATCAACAGGTGTATCAGGATTCGCATCCGGCTTTGTATAATATTGAGATTTCGGCGCATCAGTTGGATAAAAACGGTCGAAACCAGATTCATAATATTGAGACGAATTGGGGTGTGCGGACGGTTACATTTGATACTTCGGGCGGGCGATTTGCGTTTTCCATAAATGGAATTTCTGTTTTTGCGCAAGGTGCAAATGTGATTTGGGCCAGGCAGTTTGGCGACAGTGCTAGTCTGTATCCGGAGCGATTATTTTTGGGTGAGCCGGGGCTTATGGGCGAGTTGGATATCATGCGTTGGCAGGGTTATAATATGGTGAGAATCTGGGGCGGTGGGGCTTATCCGAGCGATGCGTTTTATGAGCGATGCGATGCCTTGGGGATCATGGTTTGGCAGGATTTGATGTTCAATGGTACGATGTATCCTGACGATGCCAAGTTTTATTCAGCGGTAGAGTCGGAAGTTCATGCCCAAGCGATGCGTTTGCATAACCATCCGAGTTTGGCGTTGTGGTGCGGGAACAATGAGATTGAAGTGGCTTGGCACAATTGGGGCTGGCAGCAGAAATACAATATTCATGGGGCTGATAGTGCTAGGCAGTGGCAAGCCTACCTGTCGCTGTTCGATACCTTGATTCCTGAGGCGTTGAAGGTGTGGTCGGGCAGTGTGCCTTACAGCCGAAGCAGTCCGATTGGCAACTGGGGCAATTTGCAACAAATGAAACGGGGCGATAACCACGATTGGGGCGTTTGGCATGGGGAGCGTGGGTTTGCGCATTTGGATTCGGCACGGATGCCGTTTTGCAGCGAATATGGATTGCCGAGTCCATCGCGGTGGGAGTTGTTGATTGAAAAAGATTTGTCCGACACAGTTCAAATGTCGAAAGAGGTTTCAATGGTTGACAGTGCTTCGGGTTTATCGACGATAAAATCATTGGATTTTGCTCAATATGTGGATCTATTTGATGGTACTCAGCGTGATTGGAAGTCGCGATTGTTGAGCTATAAAGGCCCCAAATTATTAGAAAAATATGTGTGCGAGGAGTATCCTAAGGCATGGCCTCACCGGGGGGTGGCGTCGACAGAGTTTATGGATTTTAGCGATTCAGCGGCGGTGGTTCAGGGGGAGTTTTTGTATAAGGCGATGATCAGTCATCGAATGGCAGCACCCTATTGTATGGGGTCTTTGTATTGGCAGTACAACGATATTTGGAATGGAACGACATGGAGTGTTGCGAATACTGAATCTGGTTGGAGTTTGTTGAAGTCGTCGCAAGGAAGGGTGGCCGAGGCGATGTTGCCGGTGGTGATGAAGTTGCAACCCAGCGGATGGTGGGGCGTGAAGGATCAGTTTTATGTAAAGTTTAATTCTCGGATGCTAACAGAGTGCGAGGTTCCGTTGGAGGTTACAGCATACGATTCGTTGGGAAAATCATTGTTCTCCAAGGATTTTGTGGTGAAATTGCCTAGAAATTGGAATGTGGACAGTGAGTTACTCGTGTCTTGGGTGAAGCCCATATCATTTGCAGGCAAAAGAAAATACCGCAAGAAGATGGAT
>CAJBVU010000218.1 GCA_903959115.1 uncultured Bacteroidota bacterium | reverse complement strand
GTTTACACTATAAAAAACAAACTTACGCCTGCGCTGGCGCAAACTGTACGTTGAAAATCAATTTCACGTCGCTTCCAACCACTACACCACCTGCCTCAGTTACCGCACTCCACGTTAAACCGAATTCCTCGCGCTTAACAACACCCGTCACCTCAAAACCAATTTTGTGATTGCCCCAAGGATCTACCATCTCGCCACCAAACTCAGCCTTCAACGCTACTGTGTTGGTTACACCCTTCATTGTCAAATCGCCCACAACAGTATACTCATTGTCAGAAATTTTCTCAAAAGAAGTACTCTTAAAATCGATGCTTGGGAACTGAGCCGAATCAAAAAACTCGGGCGACTGCAAATGTCCGTCGCGATCCGCACTATTGGTGTCGATAGAACTAACAACCGCAGAAAAAGCAACCTGAGCACCAGAAAAATCTGTGCTGCTCGCTGCATGTAACGTCGCCGAAAATTCTTTAAACTTACCGGTTACCGTTGAAATCACCAAGTGCTTAACTTTGAATTGCGCTTCACTGTGCGAAGGATCCAAATTCCATTGTGCTAAAGTTTGTGTTGTCATATTTGTATATCTTTTTATTTTTTATTCGTTACAACAAATATCGTACAATTGCATCAACCTTGCAAGAAAATTCATTGATCCAATGGCTACGAAACGACAAACATTAGATTTTCTCGGTAAATTGCGACATGCGTAGCTTCATTACAGCCGTTTCACTAGCAGTTGCATTTTTCATTCCTCAGCCAACACAAGCCCAGTATTCTGGTAACGACGATACAATAAATGTTCAAGAACCCACAGTGGAAAAACCCAGAAAATCCGTTAACACATCAACGAAGACAACACCGATGTCAACTGAGAATAAATCGCAGCGGGAAAATGAGAATGGAAATCAGATCTCAGTAAATTCAAACTTGTCGAGCCTCGACAAGCACCCCTTACACCCTTTCCAAAAGGAAGCGATGACCTTTTACTGGGATAGAAATTCTAATGTTTTAGTAAACATCATCGGAAAAGCACTAAAAGACAACCTAGAGCCCACCTTTGGCACTATGGGAAATAGCATTGTAAGTAAAAAACCCCAATCACTGGGCTACCAATATCATTTCCGCGACCGATGGACCATGGGACTTGTATATGCATGGACCCAAGTAAAAACGGATACACTTCAATACCCCGATTTCGATAGACCCGGGAATTATTCAACGTTTCAATATGTAATCAATTTCAATGCTTTCTTGGGAACAATTAACTACGCGTGGTATCTTAAAACCAAACCCAAAAGCACCATGGCAATTTCTTCTGGGATCGCATTGGGCAACAGCAGAATCGACTATCAAACCCAACGTATGAGTTATGATACCGGAACAGCCTACATCCCTGCTTTCAACGGAGGCATCAATGCACAGGGGATTCAAGTCACTTTGATTTCTATCAAACAATCCTTCAAAGGCCTGAGAAATATTGGCTACCAAGCGTCGCTCGGCGGTGGCGTAAACTCAATAGGCCTCAGCGTTGGCATAAACTACACCTTGTAAAAACGCAAGTTTCGCGTTCCATTCACACCTATTAGCGTCGGCAACTGCTTGCAGACGATTTCCCCAACAGCAATTCGACTTACCGCAACCACTTCCAAAGGTCTTTCCACGTGGGCTTTTTGCCATAGCTCAATATGCCGATGCGATAAATCCGGCTACTCAGCCATACCATCAACACAAAGGTCAAAACGAGCAGACCGAAACTCAGGGCCAATTCGCTAAATGGAACTCCAAATGGGGCGCGCACAACCATCACAATCGGACTGGTAAGCGGTATCATCGAAAACAACTTAGCCATCGCACCATGGGGCGCTTTTAAGGCCACCGTTTGGGCAATCACAAATCCAAAAACCAAGGGCAAAGTAACTGGCATCATAAACTGTTGGACGTCGGATTCCTGATTCACAGCCGATCCAATAGCTGCGAAAAAACTCGAATACAACAAATATCCACCCACGAAAAACAACAGAAAAACCGCCAAAATCTGAAAATAAGGCAAATTGCTGAGCGGCTCCGTAAACTCCGCCGCCATATCCCTCGCACCGGATGTCATTCCTGACCCTTGAGCCGACATCTCTCCACCCATCGAAACCGCGGTCCCAGAGCCAGCACCCATGCCGCCCATCCCAGTCCTGGCTTCAATTCCCGTCTGAACCGCCTGCTGGGTTGTCATCCCGTTTCCTGAATTCAAAAACAGCGCACTGATCCCAAAAACCAACCCTACCGCCAAGACAATCCACGCCACAAACTGCGTTAGACCCACCGCTGCAACACCCAAAATCTTACCCATCATCAAATCAAATGGCTTCACAGAACTCACAATCACTTCCACAATCCTGTTCGTTTTCTCCTCCATCGCCGACCGCATTACCATCGAACCGTAGACAAAAATGAAAATATAAATCATAAACGCGAGCGCGAATCCGATCCCGCTTTTTAAGCCACTACTAGACTCCTTAACATCGCCCTGACCGTTTACTTCCTTCGTTTCCAAGCTACAACTCGACTGCAAACTATCGATCTGACCTTCCCGCAATCCCAACCGCGCAAACTGTCGCTGCGTAGCCTTATTCCGAATCCACTCTTTTAACGACTCTTTTTCCGTAATCGATGGCGTTTCACTCGTGTAATACGTGGCCGAATCCACCGATCGCAAATCCCTGTCTTCCACACTCAACCAACCATGCACCAAGCCACGCTCCACATGGGCCAAGGCCGAATCCGAATCACTGGGCGCAGGCAATAAAACATAGTTCGCTGGCGGATTATGACTCAACAACAACTCCGGATTATTGTCCGATACGTACACCGTCTTTGTCCGATCATCGTCCCCCGTTTCCGTCGCAATATAAATGGTCGCCGCATAAAAACCCACCATCAGTAAAGGCGCCAAAAAGGTCATGATGATGAAGGTCTTGTTCTTCACCCGGGTGAGGTATTCACGTTTAAATATAACAAAAATATTCTTCATTGTTGTGTGTTAAAATATATAATAATCAAAACATTATAATGGCCCCGATGCGATGGTTGCTCCCGCGATGGGCTCGGCCGTTTTAGAAACTGTATCGACAAAAATCTCATGTATACTAGGGATATGCTCTGAATAATGCACCAAATTGCCTTTCCCCATGGCCAACTTCAACAATTGATCTGGGCTAAAACTGTCCGATGTCTGAAAGCGATAAACCACCTTCCCATCACTCTGAAGTTGCTCGGAAATTAAGGTCGATTCGCCCGTGGCCGACATCCCTGCTCCCCATTCCACCGCTTGATAAAATCCCACTTCGTAAACACCAGTTGCATATTTTCTGCGTATTTCGCTCACCCCACCGTCCAACACTTTTTCGCCTTGATGGATGATGGCCAAATGGTCACAAAGACTCTCCACATTATCCATTCTATGGGTCGAAAAAATGATACTCGTCCCCTGGTTTTTTAATTCGATGATTAAATCTTTGATCAAATCGGCATTCACCGGATCAAATCCACTAAAAGGCTCATCGAGAATTAACAGTTGCGGATTGTGCAACACACAAGAAACGAATTGTACTTTTTGCGCCATTCCTTTGCTTATCTCTTCTACCTTTTTCCTTGCCCATTCCATCATATCCAAACGTTGCAGCCAATGCTTCACCGACGCCTTTGCATCCTTAGTACTCAAACCACGCAACTCGGCAAAAAACAAGAGCTGATCGGCTACGGTCATCTTTTTATACAAACCCCTTTCTTCGGGCATATAACCCATTTGGTGGGCATGACTTTCCTTTAGGGCTTCGCCTTTAAACAGGATCTCCCCAGAGTCGGGCTGCGTGATGGTGGAAAGCATCCGAATAAGGGTTGTTTTTCCCGCACCATTTGGACCCAACAGCCCATAGATGCTCCCTTGCTCCACGGCCAAATCAATATTTTTTGATACGCGTTGCTCGCCAAAGGTTTTACAAACTTTGATGGCCTCAATAACCTTGCTCATTGAAACAAAAATACATTAAGATTTCGCGCAATTTATTCCAAACCAAAGGTTTCGCTGAAAGGAAATAAAGTTTCGATGATTGGCGCGCAAAACGACCCAAAAAGAATTTTACAATCGCACGAAAGTCCCCAAAGGCAGGGCATTCCCGGCTTGGTCTTTCAAGAACAGTTCTCCGCTGTTCATGGATTTGACACCTAGGCAGGAAACGTGTTTTCTCACCAAATTTTCAGCCACCATGGCGCTAAAGCCCATGCTGTAGAGGTTCAGAAGCATGAAGCCTGTAGGTTCTAGGATCTGACCACACATTTGCATCAACTCATTGAGTTGTTTTTCGAGCAGCCATTTTTCTCCATCGGGGCCCCGGCCGTAGGCCGGGGGATCCAACAAAATCCCATGGTACGTCTTCCCCCGCCTCACCTCGCGCTGCACAAACTTAAACGCGTCCTCTACCACCCATCGAATCCCATCCAATCCGCTCTCCTCCATATTTTCACGACTCCATGAAACCACCTGTTTCACACTATCCACGTGCGTGACATCCGCTCCAGCCGCACATGCAGCCAACGACGCACCACCCGTGTACGCAAACAAATTCAATACCCTTGGCTTTTCACCCTTGGGAAATGATTTCACCTTCTCGTATATCCAATCCCAATTCGCCGCCTGCTCCGGAAATAATCCCACATGCTTGAATGAAGTTAATCCCAATCGGAATTTCAACGACAATCCTCCCTGCTGATACTGAATCCACCAACGGTCGGCCATGCCCGGCTTCAAATACCACTGGCCCTTCTCCGCATCCGCCCCCGCCGCTTTTGCAAAGCTGGCGTGTGCCAACTTCTGCCATTCCCGCTCATCCAAACTCTTATCCCAAATGGCTTGAGGTTCAGGCCTACGCAATATCCATTTGCCAAATCGCTCCAACTTCTCAAAACCCCCGGCATCGATTAACTCGTAATCTTTCCAGGCGGTTGGACAAATCCGCTGACTCATAACAAATTCAATTGTGGTGAACCATCACCGCCCAAAATCACATTCCCATCATTGCTGGGCTTGTCCTTCCCTTTATCCTCGTCGCGATTCTCAATCTTAGGCTTAACAGAATCACTGCCACTAACAGAATCAACTATATTCACAGAACCCCCGTCATTATCCGAACCCTTTTCCTCACTACCTTCATCGTCAGAAACATCCGAATCATTCAAATCCTCATTCTCCACTGGAACAATTCTACGAGTAACCACCGGCGCCTCACCCACTTTATCACTCTTCAAAACCACTTTCTTTACCTTATCCTGACTCAAACGATTGCCCAAAACCTTCCAACCCTTCACATCCATAAACTCATCCAGAACCAACATCTCAACCACCTTCTCCCCGCTCTTCTTCTCCGTTGTCAATTCTACCTGAGCCGCAACCGAAGTAGACGCTACCAACAATTCAGAACCCTTTTCTTCGCCGATGAATGGGAACTTCTTGCCCATCGTCAACGTTTCTATCAAGAAGCGTTTTACATACTGAAACTTGGATTTCCCCTCCAGATAAACCACCTGAATCACCTGCGCAGCAAAATATTTCTGAATAAAATAGACCGTATCGGGTTCAAAACGGTTGATCAATTCGTAGTTCGACAATTCATAATGACCGTCTTTGTAAATAACCAAAACCTTATCATCGCCTTCAAATTCGCCCAAGAACTGACCCTTTGCATCGCCGTTCAATCTGCCCGTCATATCGTCCCACCAGATCTTCACTCCGCCCAGCGTTGAACCGCCCTTTTCCTTCAAATCCACCCGTTTAATTGGGTATTTGGTAATTTGATTTCCACGTGCGCTCTTGCCTTTGATCGACAAATTAGAAAAATCGTATTCGATGCTCTTAATCCTCGCATTGGCCATCGCACTTAAATGCAACGTCACTCGCTCCGCCTCACCATTGGGGTTTGCAGAAAAATACAAGATCGTCGATTTCGGATGATCGCTAGGAAACACAAATTCCTTCTCACGAATCAACCCAGTAGCATTGAAACGCTTAGCCATTACCTTTTTGGCCTCACCGTCCCAATAAATCACATTATATGTTGTACGCTCATCATTTTTGCGCCAAACATCCACGTGAATCAAATCCTTCCCGTAGAAATATTTATCCGTCACCTTGGCGATGCTGTACTTTCCGTCTTCCCTAAACGCAATGATATCGTCGATGTCCGAGCAATCGCAGATAAACTCTTCCTTCTTCAACGCCGTCCCGATGAAACCCTCCTTCAAATTGGCGTACAACTTCACATTCGCCACCGCAACCACATTGGCCTCGATGGTATCAAACGCACGAATCTCCGTCTTCCGTTCTTTGCCTGTACCAAACTTCTTCAGCAATCGCTTGTAATAATCCACCGCATAATCCACCAAATTGTCCAAGTGATTTTTCACCTCAACAATATCATCCTCCAGCCCCTTGATATATTCATCCGCCTTAAAACTATCGAACTTCGAAATCCGCTTAATTTTTATTTCCGTTAACCGAGCGATATCGTCCTGTACAATTTCCCTGCGGAACAACTTCTTGTAAGGCTCCAAACCTTTGTCGATGGCAGCCAACACCGCTTCCCACGTCTCGCACTCTTCAATGTCGCGGTAGATTCTCTTTTCGATGAAAATCTTCTCCAACGACGAAAAATGCCACTTATTCTCCAACTCGCCGAGCTCGATTTCCAGCTCCTGACGCAACAAATCCAACGTGTTTTGGGTCGATGCTTTCAGGATATCATTCACCCCCATAAACTTGGGCTTATCCTCGTGAATCACACAGGCCAACGGCGAAATACTCACCTCGCAATCGGTAAAGGCATACAAAGCATTAATCGCCAAATCCGGACTGATCCCGGGCGCCAACTGCACTTCGATTTCTACATCCTTCGCCGTATTGTCAATGACCTTTTTAACCTTGATCTTCCCGTTATCACTCGCTTTGATAATACTCTCAATGAGCGACCCCGTTGTGGTGCCGAAAGGAATTTCCTTAATCAACAACGTTGACTTATCCTTCTCCTCAATCTTGGAACGAACTCGAATCCTCGAACCTTTTCTACCTTCGTTGTACATCGAAAAATCGGCGTACCCACCCGTTGGAAAATCAGGCAACATATTCACTTTCCTACCCCGCAAAATATCGATACTCGCCTCACACAACTCGATAAAATTGTGGGGCATAATTTTCGTACTCAAACCCACCGCAATACCATCAACGCCTTGCGCCAACAACAATGGGAATTTCATTGGCAAGGTAACCGGTTCACGCTTCCTCCCATCGTAACTCAACTGCCAATTGGTGGTCTTTTCGTTAAAGGCAACCTCCTTCGCAAAGGCACTTAACCTCGCCTCGATATACCTTGGTGCCGCCGCTCTATCGCCCGTTCTCACGTCTCCCCAGTTTCCCTGGGTGTCGATCAACAACTCTTTCTGACCCAAATTCACCAACGCATCGCCAATCGCAGCATCCCCGTGGGGGTGATAGGCCATGGTCGACCCAATGATGTTCGCCACCTTATTGTAACGACCATCGTCCATCTCATACATCGCATGCAAAATCCTGCGCTGCACCGGCTTCAAACCATCTTCTAAGGCTGGAATCGCTCGTTCTAATATTACGTAACTGGCATACTCAACAAACCAATCCTTGTACATCCCGCCCACGGCACGCACCTCGCCCAGATGACCCGTAACGCCAGTCCCTGAAACTTCCTGCTGTGGTGATTCCAAATCTTCGTCGTGCTCCATGTTACAACTTCAAATCAAGCCAAAATACCGCAATAAAACCCAACAGTTTATTCACATTCAATGGTTTAAAACCCATTTTTATCTACCCATAACCTACACCCATCGATTATAGTGATTCTATATGACAAAAAGTCAGTTTTTTCGTATCTTTGTAAATAGGAAAGACGCGCATGGACATTCAACTTATCAAACAAAGATTCAGCATTATTGGGCACTCACCACTATTGACAACCGCTTTAGAGACGGCGATCAAGGTGGCCCCAACCGACATGAACGTGTTGATTCTTGGAGAGAGTGGCGTAGGAAAAGAGAGTTTCAGCAAGATCATTCATCACCTGAGTGCGAGAAAACACGCTCCATTTATCGCGGTAAACTGCGGCGCAATTCCGGAAGGAACCATAGATTCCGAATTGTTTGGTCACGAAAAAGGGGCATTTACCGGTGCTACAGATAAGCGCAAAGGATATTTTGAAACGGTGAGCGGCGGCACGATTTTCCTCGACGAAGTAGGCGAATTGCCTTTGAGTACTCAGGCCCGATTGCTTCGGATATTGGAGAATGGAGAATTCATCAAAGTAGGTAGCTCCGTGGTGCAAAAAACCGATGTGCGTGTGGTTGCCGCAACCAACAGAGATTTGCTCGAAAGGGCACGACAAGGCAAATTCCGTGAAGATTTATATTACCGATTGGCCACAGTTCCGATTCGTGTGCCAAAATTGAGCGAGCGTAAAGAAGACATTTATCTGCTGTTCAGAAAATTCGCATCGGACTTTGCAGAAACCCATCATAGCGGCTTATTAGAACTCACTTCCGAAGCGCAGCAGTTGCTAATCAACTACCCTTGGCCCGGAAACGTACGTCAGCTCAAAAACGTCACCGAACAAATCTGCGTGCTCGAATCGGGCGCCATCGTCAATGAACAAACGATTTCAAAGTACATACCCCATGTAGAACCGCCATTGCCGATGCTTTTGGGCAAGATCGATGGAACAGAAGGCATGAGTGAGCGGGATATTTTTTATAAAGTATTGATCGACATGAAGCGGGATGTTAACGACCTAAAAAAGGTGGTTTTCGGACTCCTCGAAGGCAACCTCGACGGACGTCAGTCGATGAGTACCGCAATGTCGACCGTAACCCCATCACCCACAGTCCCCTCAACGATTGTAAACCCAGCCTACACGGAACCCACTGGAGCGCCAAATCCCATTATCATTCATCACGAAGAGGAGGACGACGACGACTTCCAAGACGCCGAAAGCTACCCATCCACCCAAACGCTGAGTTTAGAAGCCCAAGAAATCGAGATGATCAAACGGGCTTTGGTAAAAAACCATGGCAAACGCAAGAAAGCCGCCGATGAGTTGGGCATTTCGGAGCGCACCTTATATCGTAAAATCAAACAATACGAATTGGAAGACTAAGTCATGAAAGTCATTGCAAAACCCTATCGATCGATATACTTTGTGCTGCTATTTTTGGCCGTAGCCACGAGTGGTTGCAAGCCATTTTGGAAGTATTACGATTTCAAAGGGGCTAATATTCCGGCCGACATCAATACGTTTTCAGTAACTTTTTTTAGCAACGAAGCGCAATTGGTGAATCCGCAGCTCAGCATGAATTTCACCGAAAATCTCAAATCCAAATTTCAAACCGAAACAAGATTGGGGATGGTTTCTAGCAATGGTGACTACCAATTTGCAGGCAGCATCACCGATTACAGCGTAACGCCGGCTTCGTTAAATGCCGACATTGGGACCGCACAAAACCAATTCAACATCAAAGTAAGGGTGGAATTCACCTGTGAGAAATACCCTGAAAAGAGTTTCACACGCGATTATTCGTTCTTTAAACTGTTCGATGCAAGCGCATCGTTTCAAAGTGTGGAGGAAGGACTTTCTACTGAAATCCAAACCCAAATTGTTCAACAAATTTTTGCCGCAGTGGCCCTCGACTGGTGAACCAACAAGAACTCAATCATATCATCCAATCTCCCAGCGAAATCAATGCGGCTTCGGCCAGCGAGCTGATTGCGTTGTGTGATAAATACCCTTGGTTTTCAGCGCCTCATACGTTGTTGGCACATTATTTTGCCCGCACCAACGATTTCCGAAAAGAGGAATGGCTTACCCGTGCTGCCAGCAGAATCCACAGTCGTGAATGGCTGTATTACTTTTTACAACCCCTATCGAGCGATATTCCTGTAGGCGTTTCTATTAGCCCAGCATTGGAAGCAATGGCAACCGAGCCTGCGGCCGTTATTGAACCCTCCGAGGCGATAATTATTCCCGCCGCGGAACCTGTTATTACCGCCACCGGACCAATTATCAACGCTACGGAACCAAATACCGAATCTAAAAACTCAATGGCGGAACTCTCGGCGATGCAAATTCCTGAATTGGAATTACAAACGCAAATCGAGGAGATTCAAAATACGATTCCCGATAAAACGAGCGTTGCACCGATTGATTTCCCAGCGGCAACCGCTCCACTCTTCCAACCGGCGGAAGAATATGACATCGCCAAGGCGATGGGTACGACGTTCAATTTTGAGCCGGTTGATTTCAACGACAACAATCAATCATCAGAGCCCTTAGATCAGCCAAAACAAATCAGACCTTACAACATCGAAGAGTTCCTTTCTTTGGGATTGATAAACAATGACGAAGTGGCGGCGAACTTGATTGAATCGAACAAGTCCGACACAAACCCATCCATTGAAGAACTCAATTTCTTTGATTGGCTAGAAACAAAAAACACCTATATTCAAAGCGGGGCATATTCAAATTCAATTATGAATAATGCCTCCTCAGATTCATCGTCAAGTGCTCAAACACCAGCAAACGCAGATTCTGAGATAGCCAAACCATCAACCAATTTAGACAAATTTGGACTCATCAACCAGTTTATCGAAAAGCAACCTAGCATCAGCCGTCCCAAGCAAGAATTCTATTCTCCGGAGCGTGCAATGAAGCGAAGCGAGGAGTTTTCAACCTCCATTGTCACTGAAACATTGGCTAACATTTTCCGAACGCAAGGGCACTTTGAAAAGGCAATCATTTCCTATCAAAAACTGCAGTTGAAATTCCCAGAAAAAAGTGCTTACTTTGCATCCCTTATCGAACAAATTAAAAAAGAACAAAACCAATGAATTGGATATTGATTATCGGAATTATTGCAGCCACATTGTTGATGCTGATCATTTTGGTCCAAAACCCTAAGGGCGGCGGATTGGCTTCTAATTTCTCTCAAGGAAATCAATTGTTCGGCGTTGAGAAAACTACCAACGTGGTTGAAAAGATCACCTGGGGCGGCGCCCTATTGTTGGTGGTGATTTCATTGGTTGCTGCATCTTACAATAGCGAAAAGACCAAGTCTCAAAAGGGCAACGGAAAAGCGCGTACTGAGCAAGGTCCAGCTTTGCCAGATGTAAAAGCAGGCAAATAATACCTCTTTCCACTTATTTCTTTCGGTTTACAACTCGTTTTCGATCACTTCGGAAACAAGGTAGTTGATTCTCGGTCGGGTTTCGCGTAACTCAATCGGTCTATCCAACTTAGGTCGACATAACCGTCTAACCCTATCGATCCAACAGACTGCGCTTTTACGAGATCAACACTACCGTCTTCAGTAATCAAAGCCTGGTTGATTTCAACGTAAACCACCTTTCCTATAACGACAAGGGTTCCGTTGCACTCCACGCGTTGAAATTCTTGCAACTCTAGTCCAATCTTGATCGCACTTTCAGCCACAAACGGCGCGATTACACCATCTCTATATTCGGGATTCAACCCCACGGCATCAAATTCAGAGGTCTGATTGTCGTACCTAGCCGACGTTTGATGCGCCTTAGCATAAAAATCCGACCCCACCGCATTCAACGTATAACTTCCCGTGGCCTGAATGTTTTGCCATGTATGTCGGTCCACGCTATCAGGCCGAATCACCATCCCCAAATACGGCGGATTGGCACCCACATGAAAAATGGAATTAAAAATGGCCAAATTCTCTTGCCCATCCGCATCGCGCGTCCCCACCAAATTCAGCGCTTTTACGCCCGGCATCGAATTGATTAACTGGGTCCGAAATCGCTGATCCATTCCGGCAAAATCCTCTGTCCGATAAACGCTCTTTTTACTTTCCATAATTTTTCATTGATCGATGGCACAAATTACGCGCGCAGACTCCCCATTCCCCCGTCGATGGCCATAATCTGCCCGGTCATCCAATCGCTGCCTGCACTCAATAAAAATTCCACGGCTGCGGCAATGTCTTGAGGCTCACCCACACGCTGTAAAGGATGTCTTTTGCCACTAGCCTCTACTTTTTCGGGGGTCGATAGCAACCTAGCCGCCAAATCTGTATTGACCAAACTGGGGGCGATGGCATTCACCCGAATCTGAGGCGCCCACTCGGCAGCCAAGCTGCGCGTTAATCCTTCTATAGCCCCTTTGGCCATGGCGATGCTGGCATGGAAGCTCATCCCGGATTGAACGGCCACAGTACTAAACAGCACAACCGATGCCTTACCGGCGGTTTTCATGGCTGGAAGACAGGCTTGCAGGGCTTTCACCGCACCCATCGCATTGAGTTCAAAATCGGCCCGAAATTCTTCGAGCTTTAATCCGCGAAAGGATTTCAGATTAATACTTCCCGGTGCGTATACCACACCATGGATGGTGTCGGGCAAACCCGCTATGGGATCATCAGACAGCGCATCCCAAACAATAGATTGCACACCCATGGGCACTTCCCCACTGCGCGATACCGCCCAGATGGCATGTCCTTCATTCATCAACCGCTCTACCACTGCGGCGCCAATGCCACGACTTCCACCGAAAACTACGTAATTCATATACTCAAGGAACAAAGTTGTATCGGATAGGTTTTGAATGTCGCAGCCTTCCTGCCTTGTGATTTTCACAAATCAAAAAATATTTTTATTGTATATCGCTTTTGTATATCTTTGTATTATATCTAATTTTGGAGGGCCGAAAATGAAATCGTACAAAGAATTAAAGAAACCAGACATCGTTATGATCTCCTTAAAATTACCTCGTTACCTACTCTCAGAAATAGACCGCCTGTCTGATGGCCTGTCTCTGTCGCGCAACAAATTCATCGTAGAAACCCTAGATGCGCACACCAAAAGCATCATAGAAAATCAAACCCGTATGCAATTGGTAACAGAAGCCAAGGTCATTTACAACAGCTCCCGTGAGGCATTGGCTGATTTTGATGCCATTGACGAATTAATGGAAGATTAATCATGATCACAAAGCCGTTTGAAATTTATCTAGCCAACCTAAACCCCAAAAAAGGACATGAAGTCGGCAAAACCCGCCCCGTGGTTGTGGTGCATAGTCAACTCATACAGGGACTGCTTTCCACCTCCATCATCTGCCCACTCACCACCCAACTGTCGCCCGCAACCCTGCTCCGCGTTCACCTCCCACTCAACGAATCCCACACAACCGGACTCACAGAGCCAAGCGACGTCATCGTTGATCAAATTCGCAGCATTGACAACCAACGACTCATAAAAAAATTGGGAGAATTACCAGCGACTCAAATTGAGCAACTTCAAAAAAGCTTGCAAACCATTTTGGCCGTTTAGTACGCAAAAAATTTAGCTGTTTCGCGAACTAACAACCAAGAAGGCATCATAGAAGCTATTACTCCCCGTGCAAACGACTGTATAAATCCAAGCCGTGTTGCTTCGCCGTTTCCTTGGACAATTCGTATCCGGCATCGGCGTGACGTAC
>CAJBVU010000217.1 GCA_903959115.1 uncultured Bacteroidota bacterium | reverse complement strand
TGTAAAGACCTTTGATCGTTTGGGCATGAAGTACAACATTGTTAAAGCGGTTTCTGGCGCTGCCATACTGCTTTTTGCAAAATCATGCCTATCATCTCTTGTTGAGGAGACCACCAGTCCATATTTTTTTGCAACAAACGGCATTAATTGATAATGGCCTACTGCTCCTGAAATCGACCTTGCCTTAGGATTATTTGGCGATTCTATGAGTAAAATAAATTGTGCATAGATTGGATTCACACCGTATTCGTCGAATATCGACTTAGCATCATCTACCAAAGGGCCCACTTTTTGAAAATCAAAAAATTCTTTTTTACCCCTCACAAACTTCACTAATTCACAAGTTTGATATCCATTTTTATCGCGATAACATTGTGCCGCATAATCTAATTGGTTGTTGCCAACCATTGAATCCAAATGATATGCTGAAATGAAATCTAGCATTTGTCTACTATCCTTATGTACAACAATGCAAGAATCTTTTGTTATTGAAATTACAGAACGCCAAAAGGTGATTTGTGGTTGTTGTTCAAAAAAAGTAAGTTGTGCTTTAGGAACAGCCACAATATGAAATGAATCATTGGGATGGCTCAACTTAACGGAATTATTGGTATGATTGCAAGCGGCTAGTTGAAGCCAACCTAAACCTGCCCAATAGAGAATTATATAAATCTTTAATTTTCGCATTTATTTATTTGTTGTTGGGTTTTCTTGACAATGTTTTTCTAGCCATTTGGTTGCTGATTTTTCACCGAGTAATAAACTACGCTCCCAGTCTGCGCAAGCAACTCCAATCTTTCCCATGTTATAGCGAGCTATCCCTCTACCAAGATAAGCATAAGCGGGTGTTGAATTCTTGCTTTTTATAGATTTACTTAGCCAAACATCGGCATCGTTATATCGCTCCAATTGCAATAAACAATGACCATAATCAGCCATAAGATCGCCATCATTGGGCGAACCCGATAATAATCTCTGATAAATGGATTCCGATTCATCAATCCTATTTAAATAAAAGAGTGCATCCGCTTTCAATTTTAATAAATTTTGATTCTGAGGATTCTGCTTTAATGATTCATCAACCTGCGTTAAACAGAGTTCAAACTGACCCATTTGATATGTGTTTTGAATCAAAGACTCGCCAATTAATAGTTCGTTAGGATTGACTTGCTTTAATCCCAATAGTATCTTCTGAAAATCGGAGTACTTTTTTGAGGCATCAAAGTGAATACTAAGGATGGGTAAATAATCTCTCAAAAACAAATCGCCCATAGTCCCATAAAGCCACAACATATCTTCATACACCGCTTCGTACTCCTTTAATTTCAAGGAAATTTCTAAACGATATACTCTACCTAACGTGTCCGATGGGACTAGGCCCAAATAGTGATTTATATCCCCAAATGCAAATTGATAATTTTCAGTACGCGAATATGCTATGTAACGATAAAGATAGGATTTAGGTCGGGCTGGATTGAGGTAAATCGCTTTGTTGAAATCTACTACCGCAGAACTAAAGTCCGACATATGAATCCGAACGATACCCCTTGTCAACCAAGCCATATCGTTTTCAGGCTTCGAATCAACGGCAAGGTTTAGATTAATAATGGCTTCATCGTATTGGCCTTTTTCGTCGGCTCTCACGCCATTCGACATCAATTGATCGAAGCTCAGTTGCGCATTACTGGTATTGATTCCAAAAATGGCGAGGGCGAACAAAAACTTGGCTTTTACTGATAACTTCATGATTTTACAAGTATTCAAAAATCAATCCAATTTGTTGAATAATAAGATCTGAATATCTACAAAATCGCTGCTGTCTATAAACAAGGACGAACAAACCATTATTTTTGTAATTATCAAATCGTGATGTCAAAAACAATAGATTTCAATTTAAGAAAAAACAACCTATTCCTAGTTTTAGGAATGATCTTTTTAACCAATGCCATTGTTGCAGAATTTATTGGTGCGAAGATCTTCTCATTGGAAAAATCTTTGGGTATTGAACCCTTGGGATTAAACATATTTGGCGGGAAATTCAATTTCGACATGACAGCGGGAGTAATCTTATGGCCTTTTGTTTTTATTCTTACCGATATCATCAATGAATATTTTGGAAAGAAAGGTGTTCAAAAACTTTCGTGGATAGCCGCAAGTTTACTCATTTATTCATTTCTAGCGGTGCGCGTAGCAATGTGGCTCGATGGGGCCGATTTTTGGAATGTTAGTGGTCAAACTCAAGGTTTAAATGATATGCAGAATGCATTCAATGCCGTATTTGGCCAAGGTTTAATGATAATTTTAGGCTCCTTGGTAGCTTTCGTGATCGGTCAAATGGTTGATGCATTTATTTTTACCAAATTGAAAGATAAAACAGGCGATAAGATGATTTGGCTCAGAGCAACGGGAAGCACCGTAATAAGTC
>CAJBVU010000216.1 GCA_903959115.1 uncultured Bacteroidota bacterium | reverse complement strand
CGTAGCGAATCCTAGTTCTTCAGGTCTCAACGTATCGGCAACGGTGGCAAAATTTACGGCCATGAGTGCGGGTCAGCCATGGGCAGGTTTTGAGAGTAAGCATGGCTCTGATATCGGCACATTTACCTTGAGTGCGAGCAATTGTATCGTGAAGATGCTTGTTTGGAAATCGGTGAAGAGCGACGTTGGGATCAAGTTTGCATCGGCCTCTAACGCATCAACTGGAGAGATCAAAGTTGCCAATACCACCACGGGTGCTTGGGAAGAGTTGGTTTTTGATTTCAGCGCACGTATCGGCGAGTCAAATGATCAGATAATTATATTCCCAGATTTTGCTATTACACCGGCTAGGGGTTCAGACAATATTTGTTATGTAGATAATATCCGATTCGAAGGCAAAGGTGCAGGAGCGGGTTATCATGCGAATGTGATGCCTTCTGTGACATTGTATCCAAATCCAACAAACAAGACGGTTGCGTTAAATTGTGAAACGAATATGGATGAGATTGTGATTTATTCTGCTTCAGGAACATTGGTAAAGACATTGCATAATGTGAAACCCAATGAGTCGATTGATATTTCTGGTTTAGCGGCAGGAATTTATCATATCTCAATCAAAACGATCGCTGCAGTGAGTGGCGTTCAGTTGGTTGTACAGTAATTGAGTTTTCGTGATTAAGGCAGGTGAACATTGAAGTCTGGGATACAAATTCATTTTGTTTTCTGAAAGTAAATCAACTTCGATGTAACTTGCCGTCATGAATTCAGAGATGATTTTTTACGCGGGATTGGGTGTGATGATAGTAACGACCTTTTTAGGTAGAACGGTTAAGGAGCGCGGAATGAAGACCTTGAGTCACGAGCAGTTGGGCTTCGTGATGGCATCATTTTCCAAGATGCGGATCGTAGGGATGTATATTTTGTTTTGCATCGTTGGAGTCTATTTGGTTTTGGGTTACACGAAGTGGTTGGATTATCTAACAAACCTGGGTTACAATCCAATGTTGGGTTATTTTATATTATTGATGATGTACATCATAACGAGTCATGGTTTGAGTATTGCCAAATTGCGGAAAATGGACCTTCCTTCTGAGTATTTGCGTTCGGTATACATTGGCGCGGGTCTTCAGCTATTAGGTCTCAGTGCATTGCTGATTGGCATGATGAATTACATGGGGCGATAGCTTCACAGATGTAGTTTGGGTTGTGTGTTACTCGGTTAATTAATTTTTACATACACGACTAAAAAACAGAAAGGGCTGCCCAATGGGCAGCCCTTTCTGTTTTTTAGTAAAAAGCTTATTTTGTAAGAATATAACGGGTGACAAAAATGCCTTGGCCATCATCTTTACCCGCATTACTTTCTACGCCACCCACAACAAAGGAAATCTTCCATCCCTCGCGCAACAGAGCCATCAATTTTGATGAAACGATTGCATCATTACTGGCGATATTCTGAAAATTGATTCCTACACCCGAGTACATGTTTAGTAATTTATACTCGTTGTAATTGTTCACGCGAATTTCTTCACGATCTGTTTTGGTGGTGGGGACATTGGTAATACCAAGGGTGTCGACACTCTCAATGATTCTAGATCTACCAATACCCATTGGCACAATGGATTCTACCACTGTGATTACTTTCACTTGGGTTTGAGCAATTGCCGCCGAGGCTGAAATTGATAGGATTAGGGATAGGATGAGTTTTTTCATATTTGATATTTGTTGTTTACGAAACTAATGAAATGGAATTTATACGTATGTGATTTCAATCGTTATTCGATAAAAATTGGTCGAAACTTTGAGTCAACCGGTAATTAACGCAGCAGGGTTACGTTGCCGTCGAAATAATACTGCTTCCCGTCTATACCTTTTGCTATAATTAAATAGGCATAAACGCCTTGTGGAGATTGCTTGCCCATGTAATTTCCATCCCATTTGGGAGAACATCCTTGTTCGCTGAATAACATCTCTCCCCAAATACTAAAAATTTTCAAAGTATAACTAGCGATAAAAATCCCTTCAGGTTGAAAAGTTTCGTTTAAGCGATTGCTATTGGGAGTGAATGCATTGGGGACAAAAATCTTAGTTACCGTAATTGGCTGAGAAACATTACTCGCAGATAAATGCATCCAAATACTATCCGTAGATATCAGTCGGTTGCGATTCGCTGTAACTCGATATTCTAGGGTTGGAATACAGTTTAGACTGCTTAAAGCATCCGTATATATCGTGTCTTTTGCTGATAAAGATGCGATTACTTTAAAACCATCGCCCAAGTTTCTTTCCACTAGATATTCCCTCACTCCATCTTGCCATTTCTGGTATTTATTCCATTGTAATACAGGATTATATTCGTTATTTAGGGAAGTTGTTAATAAGATCGATTGAGCAATCGCCGTCCATTCTGAACTATCTCCACAGGCATCGATGCCTAGTACTTTGTAGCGATAACTCCAACGATCAACATTTACTTGTTCATGTTTGAATACCAATGAATCTTGTGAAGCCGGTAAATTCCAAATTGAAGCTGAGGAAGGATTTCCTTGTGGGGTTGTCAATTGCTCGCCTTTTACAATATAGTTAACCAAAGGAGACCTGTTTTTGGCGGGTTTTTCCCAATCGATGCGTACATAATCATCATTAATTACGGTTGCTCGTCTCAGGTTTGGTGGATTGACAGTATTAAAATAAATAGGCTTTACATGACACGTATCACTAAAACTGAATTCTCGGAAACCGTTGATTTCATGCGCTTTTACCTGATAAATATGTGTTTCGTAACATGTAATATTGGTATCGATAAATGTAAGATTTGAACCATTTGTCCTGCCTATTGAATCCCAAATGGATGCGGTTTTTTGTCGATATATGGTATAAGAATCAACCGGCCAACCAACGTAAGGAGACCAACGCAACTCCGAGGCATTGACCAAAGGCTTACCTTTCAATTCAATTGTACAGTGGGATTTTAAATCCAACATCGCCTGGGTAAATCCACATAAATTCTCCATCGAAATTTTGTAACAATCGCTGCGTACCAAACTTTGCGCATCCAATACCAAACCCGTTGTATCCTTGAGAGATGATTTATCCATCAGCCATTGATACCCGGTGCCCCGATCAACCCAAACCCTGTATCTCTTAAAATCAAAATTATTGTGCTTTCCCCATACCAATTCATGGCTTTTATCGCCGGTAACGCTGGCTCTTCTCCACAATGGGGCTGGCGGAGTTATCGTATCTCCAACCAGAACTTTTACAGGGACTTTCAATGAATCTTGACAACCCAGTGCATTGATCGTTTTGAATTGTAATTGATACATTTGGGAGACAGGTGGTACAAATTGAAAATTCAAGGCATTGGTTTGGAAAGAATTATTCAAATACCATCCTTGCTTAACTATTGTGGTGTCGGAAATATAGGTAGCTGCCCCTTTCCATTTACTGCCGAGACACACGATTGAATCGTAGGGTTGAACTGTTATTGATGCTCCAAAAAGCTTTAGGTTCTGATTAAAACTATCTGCACAACCTTCTTTGCTTTGAGCCCAGACTCTCACGATTACATTCTTATTAATAAATTTCGCTTTTAATGCAAATCCTGGATATCGTTTCCCTTCAATAAGCCAGGTTGCGTTGTCTAAGCTTGGTGAATTCAACAGAGCCTTAGCGCGCAGCCCCACGGAGTCATTAAAACACAAGCCGGTTTGTTCAATTTGTATTTTTGGCAATCCAAAGACAATAATTGTGTCGGGAGATTGAATGGCTTTCGTACATCCAAAGGAGTCCTTTAGTATCAGTGAAGGAATATATTTACCTGGAATTTGGTAGGTGTATTTTGAAACATTACCGGTTTGAACAACACCATCTCCCATGTCCCACTCCTTCTTCATTAGGGCGCCAGTTGTACTATGTTTGAAGTCAACGGTTAGCGGAAGGCAGCCCGATTTAGGCGAAAAAGTAAATTGTCCATCCGGACCTGGAACCAAAATAAGGTCTAAGAATTTCCGTATTTCTGTGCAGCCCAAAGAATCTTTTATTGTTAAGGTAATTGAGTATTTACCGGGTTTTAAATATTGATGCTGAGGGTTTTTTAATACACTCGATGTGCCGTCGCCAAAATCCCAATTCCAATTCGTGATTTTTACATTGAACGAACTGCTTGAGTCTCTGAATTGAACCAACATGGGTGCACATTTACTTCCAAGCACTGTATATGCTACCCGTATTTTCAATCTACTACCAGGGAAATAAACGTCTCGGGACTCTTCGGAAATACATCCAGCAGAATCGGTCATCGTAACCTTCACTTTGTATGTTCCCGAATCTTTAAAACCATGACGTACAAACGGAGTGGTATAGGTGTTACCATCACCCATATCCCAGTTAACTTTATATTTCGCTTTATTCCCTGAAACTGCAAATCCTTGGAATAAACTTTTATCACAATTATGTTCCCACAGCTGTCTGAGGGTAAAAATGGGTCCAGTGATAGCAATGGGTAATCGCGCTGTTGGATAACAAGACTGTTTAGTAGCGCTAGATTTTAGCTCAGCCCAAACGGTATCGGCATTGGCATTTTTGACGATGTACTTTGTTAAGGCGGATTTAATTGGAATAGTATCCCCAGTGCTTAAAACCCAAACATGTTTTTTTGTTGGCGAATAAGTAGAGTCGTAGAGCTCTAAAGAGATAGGTAAACAACCTGGTGAACGCTTCAACGACCCTCGCAAATCCGTTTCACCCACGTTGTATTTTAATACTTGTAATCCATTACAAAATTTCCCAAAAGGGGAGCGATACTCAATTAAATATATCCCTGCAGTATCAAAAGGAATTTCAACAGTGTTTCGATTTTTAGCAAATACTTTACCATTGACTAGCCAATCATAGTCCTTCGGACCGTTAACAACACGAAGTCTCACAAAACCCGGCTCGCAGAGGTCGGACCCCAATTCTTGAATACTTGGCGATGCATACGTATCGGGTTTGTATAACAATTGAGTAGTATCATAACATCCCGTTGAATCGTCCCATATTCGCAGTCTAATGTAATGGGGGTCTGTGGCCGATAATTTAACTGTATCCGTAGTATACTTTTTCTTATCTATTATCCATTCAAATCGTGTTAATGAACTGGAATTATTAAATAAATACAAGGCATTTGAATCGCACATTTCTATGTAATACCCAATTTTTGCAAAGGCGGCCTTAATCCGAATGGAGTCGTGCTGACTAATTACGGATTCACACCCATGGTGATAGGCATACAAACTTGGACTCACCCAGCCTGTATCTCTGTCGTATCGATGCCAAATATTCGTTTTCTCATACGGTTTGTTGGAAACCATCCAAGCGGGTGCAAAAGAGGCCTTTTCAATACCGTCCGTTTCATCAAAATTCCAAATAAAACTATCAATGACAAATCCGGGATGTTGTGTGGCATTGACAAATAATATTTTATCGGTATTGTTGCAAATTTCACCATTCGGTGTGGTATAAAAGGCGGGCTTTACCTTCATTCCAACATGAATTTGAAACAATCGAGTATAACAGCACTTGTTATCGGTACAAACGGTTAATTTAGCATTAAAAACACCTGTATCTGGAAACGTTTTTTCTGCTTCCAACCCATTTCGAATATCGCCGTCGTGAAATTCCCACAGTATTGTTTTTATATTTCGGTTCGATTT
>CAJBVU010000215.1 GCA_903959115.1 uncultured Bacteroidota bacterium | reverse complement strand
TTTTCAAGCAGAAGACGGCATACGAGATGCGCATTAGTGACTGGAGTTCAGACGTGTGCTCTTCCGATCTAGAACAATAGATGCGGCACCGGCCATGATCACGAACAACATAAAGAAGTCGTACAAGGTTTCAATCTTTACGAAGAAGGTTGGTTTCTCAGGCTTCAAATTCCATGTCTGTAATCGCTCCTGCTTTGTAGCGGTCTTTACCCCATTTACGTTGGTAACGACATCTACTGAATCGTGAGTGATAAGCGTGGTATCGTTTAACAACATACCGCGGTCGAAGTATTTGTTATTTGATTTTATGACCTTCAAATGGAAAACAGAGATATTTTTGGTAATAGCAGCCACAAAGGGTTTGTTATGCATCGGACAAGTCCCACTGCTCATGCATGAGTCTGTGCATACGTGTTTGGAGTTATCCGCGGCGGCAACAGTATTCATGGTCAAAGCAACCATAGAATCAGTTTCACCATCTGCAGCCTTCACCGTTTTTACCGTTGCTGTAGATAAAGAATATGTTCCTTTAGGATCAGCTTTCCATACATTGGTATCAAGCATATTTGCGTTGAACATTGCCATCACAGATGCATCGGCTTTGGCAGAATAACGCTTTTCCATTTTTACTTCTTCAGGATACAAAGCACTTAAAGTTCCTGCGAATTTGTTGGCAGCCGCAGTTGAAAGGAACCATACGCCCATCAACAAAGAAGCCAATTTCACGGGTGCCAATTTGTTCACCATAGAAAGTCCGATAGGCGACAAACACAACTCACCAAAGGTGTGAATTGTATACAATGACACCAACCAAACCATACTCAATTTTGTACTAGGATCGATGCCTTTCACACCGAATGCGATTACCAAGTAACCCATCGCCAGTAAGAACAATCCCATGGCCTGTTTAAAGGGTGATGCAGGTTCCATATTTCTCTTGCCCATCCAACCCCACAACCAAACAAACAAGGGAGCAAAGATTACAATCGCTACAGCGTTAATTGATTGGAAATAAGATGTTGGAATAGTGGTTCCGAAGATTTCACGATTGGTTTGCTCTTCCGCGAAGTAGGTCAACGAAGCACCCGCCTGCTCAAACGCAGCCCAGAAAAATATCACAAAGAACGCGGCAATATATATAACCCAGATACGCTGACGTTCTACAGTGCTGAGGGTTGGATCTGTGATAATATAACCCGGCGCTGCAATGGTTAAAGAGAAAATAAATGATCCAATCCAATCCATTTCGGCTTGAAAATGGAACAGATAGAGTAACCCACCAAAAACGGCAGCCCAAATACCCATTGCGGTATAATTCACAGGCGTAGCAGTTTCGGTTTCTGCCTTTACTTCACGCGAAGAGTTCGGCTTTTCACCAATTTGCTCACCGGTCGGCGTTACAAGGTATTTGTTTTTCAAAGTGATGAATAGGATCAAGCTGACGCACATACCTATACAAGCTGCCATGAATCCCCATCGGAAATCGGCGGCATTGCCGGTATCGCCCAAATAACCACACAACAAAGGCGCGATGAATGCACCTAAGTTGATACCCATATAGAATATCGTAAAGGCTGAATCTACGCGCTTATCTCCTGCTGGATACAACTGTCCAACCATCGTTGAAATATTGGGTTTGAAGAATCCGTTACCGATGATCAAAAAGCCTAAACCAGTAAACATTAATGGGGCGGCAATTTCAATTTCTTGATAAAAGGTACCTGCAAAGAACATGAACAACTGTCCAACAGCCATTAATATTCCACCAATCACGATTGACTTGCGATTTCCCCAATAACGATCAGCCATATATCCACCCAAAAGAGGTGTTAAATAAACCAAACCGGTATAACTACCGTAAATTTGAGATGCATAGGCCTTGTCGAATAGCATTGCTTTCGCCATAAACAATACAAATAAGGCGCGCATGCCATAATAGCTAAAACGCTCCCACATTTCGGTCACGAACAAAACGTACAATCCCTTGGGATGTGATTTGTCGGAATACATTTGGTCTTCTGTTGAATTCATGTTGAATTGATATTAATCTATCGGCCAAAATAGAAAGAAAAATTGATTCTCCATACGATTGTGGGTTTTTCGTCCATGAAAAGTGAGTTTATGTGGGCAAATCGGCGGTGATTTATGAGTTTGGTATTAATTTGCAGGCTTAAACGATGCTAACGGCCAAAGAAATAGCGAATCAGATTGGTGGAATATTAAATCTTCCTGAAACAGCGGTAACAATTACCAATGCTGCAAAATTGGAAGAAGGCAATGTAAACTCTTTGGGGTTTTTATCAAATCCTAAATATGAGCAAGCCCTTTACGAAACAAACTGCGGCGCGGTAATCGTCCCTAAGGATTTCAAACCCCAGCATCCAATTAGTGCTGTATTAATTCATCACGACAACCCCTATTTTGCTTTTTGTACCATTTTGGGAAAATATTTCGACCCAAACAAACATCGTACAGGGATTGAATCGAAACATATTCATCAAACGGCCATTGTTGGAAACGATGTGCATATTGGCTCCACCGCATATATCGAAGAAAACGCATCCATTGGAAATAACACAGTAATCTATCCAGGTGCATACATCGGCAGAAATGTTCAAATAGGCAGCAATTGCATCATCTACCCCAATGTTGTTGTTTACGCTGATTGTATCGTTGGAAACCATTGTATCGTTCAGGCAGGCAGTGTGATTGGCGGTGATGGTTTTGGCTTTGCACCGGTAAATGGCAAATATGTCAAAATCCCCCAAGTGGGCAATGTAGTTCTAGAAGATTGGGTTGAAATTGGAAGCAATTGCAGTATTGATAGAGCGACAATGGGAAGCACGGTTATTAAGACAGGGACCAAACTCGACAACCTAGTTCAGATAGCACACAATGTTGAAGTAGGTGAGCATACCGTTATTGCCGCCCAAACAGGAATTTCGGGCAGTACCAAAGTGGGTGGCTATTCTCAGTTTGGCGGTCAAGTGGGTGTGGCGGGACATCTAACCATCGCACCAAATACATCGGTTGGCGGACAAGCGGGTATTACTGGAAATGTAACAGAAGAAAATCAAAAGTTAACGGGAACCCCAGCAACGGATGTGAGGACGTATTTGAAAAGCGTTGCAAACAATCGGAAGCTTGGCATCCTGATGCAAGAATTAGAATCACTAAAACGCGAATTAGAATCATTAAAAAAATCATAGTTAATCCACGATGAATCAATTAAACCCTAAACAAACAACATTAAAATCCGCCATCACCATTTCGGGTGTTGGTTTACATACTGGAGCCAACGTAACGTTAACACTTAACCCCGCTGCGGAAAATCACGGTTATAAATTCAGAAGAGTTGATTTAGAAGGCTCACCGATTATTGAAGCAGATTGCGACTTGGTGACCGATACTAGTCGCGGCACAACATTAACCAAAGGAAACGCCTCCGTTTCTACCGTAGAGCACGTGTTAGCCGCTTTGGTGGGGATGGAAGTTGATAACGTATTAATTGACATAGATGGCCCTGAGATGCCAATCATGGATGGAAGCAGTCGTCCGTTCGTCGATTTCATCGAAGCCAATGAAATTGTAGAATTGGATGCGGAAAGAGAATATTTTGAAATTCCATATAACATCAATTTCACCGATGAGGAAAATAAAGTAGAAATCATCGCGATGCCAGTGAACGACTATCGTTTAACGGTAATGGTAGATTACAATTCACCAGTTTTAGGCAGTCAACATGCGGCAATCACCAGTATGGCAGAATTCAAGAAAGAAATCTCCCCTTGTAGGACTTTTTGCTTCTTGCATGAATTGGAATATTTACTTCAAAACAACCTAATAAAAGGGGGAGATCTCAACAACGCAATCGTAGTGGTTGATAGAAAAGTTGAGCAGGACGAATTGGATAGATTGGCTTCTGTATTTAATAAAAATACAGTTGAAGTAACGCAGAATGGTATCTTGAATAATTTGGATTTGCGTTTTCAAAATGAACCGGCACGACATAAACTGCTTGATATGATTGGTGATTTGGCTTTGGTTGGGATGCCAATTAAAGGACAAATCATGGCGGCCAGACCCGGACACGCTAGCAATGTCGCTTTTGCAAAAAAAATCAAACAAGTCATGAAAAAGGAAATGCGCAGAAAACAAGATGGTGCGCCGTATTATAACCCCAACGAGAAACCGTTGTATGCAACCAAGGATATCATGAAGATGTTACCTCATGCCCACCCTTTTTTGTTGGTTGATAAGATTATTTCAAAAACAGAAAATGCAATTGTGGGTATTAAGAACATCACATTTGACCAACCTTTTTTTGCAGGACACTTCCCCGGAGATCCTATCATGCCGGGAGTTTTGCAGCTTGAGGCAATGGCACAATGTGGCGGTATTTTGATATTGAGTACGGTTGAGGATCCAGAAAACTATGGTACATATTTCTTGAAAATCGACAATACGAAATTCAAGGACAAGGTAGTTCCTGGTGATACTTTGATCATGAAATTGGAATTAATTGAACCTGTTCGACGTGGATTGTGTATGATGCGCGGACGTGCTTGGGTAGGAGAAAAATTGGTTTGTGAATCAGAAATGATGGCTCAAATCGTAAAAATCGCTTAATTCGTAAAACTAAGACTTCAAAAATGATTCAGCCTCTGGCCTACGTTCACCCCTCTGCAAAAATATCAGATCACGTAATTATTGATCCATTTGTAACCATTCACGCCGATGTAGAAATTGGTGAAGGTACCCATGTAAGGTCGGGTGCAACCATTTTAAAAGGAACTCGAATTGGAAAAAATTG
>CAJBVU010000214.1 GCA_903959115.1 uncultured Bacteroidota bacterium | reverse complement strand
GTGAATTACCAGAAGCGTTTGGCGGATAATGTAAATGCATTGCAATCGATGGGATTGAAGAAGGATAGTCACAAGGCGCAGACGGAAATTGTTGAGTTCTTGGCAAAGCAGATCAATCGCGTGTATGAATTGAATGAAAAGATGACAGCCGAGCGTGCGAAGGCGAACAATTTGGAGCATGCTGATCAGAAAGCGTTGGCCTATTGCAATAAGGTAAAGCCTATGTTTGATGACATTCGTGAGTGTTGCGATGAAATCGAAAGGGTTTGCGACGATGCGGAATGGACTTTGCCTAAGTATCGCGAATTGCTTTCTTTCTTTGAGCTAATTAGCAATAGATTTTAATGTGTGAACAAAATTGTAAAAACTCCCGCGAGGGAGTTTTTATTTTTGCTACATCGTTATGGAAAAAGTAGAGTGTTTAATTATAGGTAGCGGTCCTGCGGGATATACTGCGGCCATTTACGCGGCGCGTGCCGATATGAAGCCTGTGATGTACGAAGGTTTGCAGCCGGGTGGTCAGTTGACGATTACTACGGAGGTAGAAAATTATCCTGGGTTTCCTCATGGTGTGCAAGGGCCTGAGATGATGTCGATGTTCAAAGAACAGGCAGTCCGTTTGGGTACTGATGCGCGTTTTGGGATGGTTACGTCGGTTGAATTCAAGCAAGGCGGTCCCCAAAAAGTGATCGTAGATGGAACCCATGAAATTGAAGCGCAAGCCGTAATTATTTCTACAGGTGCTAGCGCCAAATGGTTAGGAATTCCATCAGAAGAAAGATTGAATGGTTCGGGTGTGAGTGCATGTGCTGTTTGCGATGGTTTCTTTTATCGCGGTCAGGATGTTGCAATTGTGGGTGCCGGTGATACGGCCTGCGAAGAGGCATCGTACCTATCAAAGATTTGCAGTAAAGTGTATATGCTGGTTCGCAAAGAGGAGTTTAGGGCTTCTAAGGCGATGCAGCATCGCGTGATGACAACTCCGAATATCGAAGTGTTGTTTAATACTGAAACCGATGAGATTTTGGGTGATATGGGTGTTGAGGCGGTGAGGGTGAAAAATAACCAAACCGGTGAAACGAGAGAGTTTCCAATCAAAGGGTTCTTTGTAGCTATCGGACATACTCCAAACACAGCCATTTTCAAGCCTTATATCAATATGGATGAACAGGGTTATATCATCACAACTCCAGGAACATCGTATACGAATGTTGAAGGGGTTTTCTGTTCAGGTGACGCCCAAGATAAGATTTATCGTCAGGCTGTTACGGCGGCGGGAAGTGGGTGTATGGCTGCATTGGATGCTGAGCGTTGGTTAAGCGCCAAACATGCGGCACCCCAATCCTAAACGGTGAAAAAAGTCAATACATATCTGGGATTTGTATTGCTGGGATTTGTCCAGTTTCTGGGAGGTCAGAGTGTTCATTCAGTATTGAAATCCGATGGGACTTTTGGGGCCGTGAATGCCAACGAACCTTCCATTGCGTTTTTTAAAAATCAATCTGATGTTGGGATTATTGGCGTTAACACGTCATGGGTTTTTCGTACCAACGATCCATTTATGAATCTATGGACCCCCGTGGTGGTCGATCCGCCGCAAGGGTTTTATGGGGATCCCGTTTTTAAAATTTCCAATCAAGGCGTAGTTTATTTGGCTCATTTGGCAAAAAACAAGTCCGGAATTTGGCCCAAATTTTTTGATCGTATTGTTTTTGAACGCAGCGATGACAGCGGCAAGACTTTTTCCTCCACCGATGTGGGTTTTCACGAAGGTAAAATGCAGGATAAGCCTTGGTTTTCGATGGATGAATGGAAGGGTAGCAAAGGATTTGGCAATGTCTATTTGAGTTGGACGGAGTTTGATGATTATGGCAGCAAAGAGTCCAAAGATTCTTCTAGAATTTGGTTTGCGCGTTCTGTTGATGGCGGACGGAATTTCGAAACCCCAGTTGTAATTTCCGACGTTTCTGGCGATGCGCAAGATGATGATGGAACCGCCGAAGGTGCCAATGTTGCCATTACTCCTGATGGCGTTTTGCATGCCGTATGGTCTCGCAATGATACAATTTGGTATGATTGCAGTAGGGATTGCGGTAAAACCTGGAGCAAAGATCAGATTGTAGCCCGTCAAATCGGGGGTTGGAATCATTCAGGCGTTAGATCTACGATGCGTGTGAATGGGATGCCGGTGATTCAAAGCGATGCCTATGGTAACGTTTATGTTACTTATTCTGGCGATGCTTGTGAACATGGTTTAACAACCCATTGGGAATGCATGCAGAGAAATGTGTTTTTGTCGGTCTTGCGTGCGGGAAAATCGGAATTTAATGAGCCCATTGTATTGAATCGTCCATCTAGTGTGGAGAGTTTTTACGCCAAAGGGAGCGATGGTTTAAGTGGTGATATTGCAATACCCTTGTTCGAATTTACAGAGCAATATTCTCCAGCGATGGTTGTTAGCCCTAATGGAAAGCGATTGTTTGTTGCTTGGCAGGATCGACGTAGAAGTCAAACGGGATGTTTTTTTGATGTCTATGGCGTTGAAATTGTTGCGAGTAAAAGAGGGGAGTTGAAATTGGGTGAAAATGTGCGGCTCTCTAACAATGTGAGTATTGCGCCGGGGACTGAGGTTTTCATGGGCGATTATATCTCATTGGATTGGTCGGAATCGCTGCATTTGGCCTACACTGCGTTTAGCATCAAAGAGAAACATCCAATTATTTGTTTATCGAAATTCAAAGAAAGGAAAAGGGGGCGGTCGAGATTTTTGATCCAAGGAGAGGTGGGAATTACAACGCCAGCATTGGAAGTTGCGATTCAGCGAGATAAACAGCAAGCTTCTAGTACTTTGGATGCTTTGACGAATGAATCGACGAAGAAAATCGATGGTAGGCAGATTGCCTTGTGGGCAGCCTGGCCCGAAGCGAAGAGTTTTACGGTGGAATTTAAACTTGGGAAACAGGTAATGTTTGAACATGTGTTTGAGAATGTGAAAGATGGACATGTGGATTTGTTGATTCCGGCGAGCAGATTTACCCCCGGTATGTACGAAATCGTACTTAGAAAGAAGGGGAAAATGGTAAAACAGCCTTTTTATTTCAATTAATTGCAGAAAGTGCAAGGAAATATGCACAGTCCTTTGCCTAAATACACTTGATATCATATTTTTGCCTTTCTTAAAAATAGCTATGGCAGTAATACAGAAGTTAAGAAATTCAGGAATGGTTGTGATTGTGGTTGTGGCCGCCCTGGTTTTATTTGTGATCGGTGATCTTTTAAACAGTCGTTATGGCTCAAATAACAATTCCGGAGATGAAGGAGTGATTGCCGAAATTAGCGGTAAGAAATTCAAAGAGAAGGAAGACTTGGAGCCTTTGGTCGATAAAATTTATCGTCAGAAATTGGCGAGTGATCCAAAGATGGCTAAGAAGATGCAAACGGATGAGAAGTTTCGTTTGAAGACAGTTAAAGAAATTTACAAGAGTGCTTGGGATGATTTGATCAAAAACAATGTGTTGATGGCTGAAATCGAAAAGTCAGGTATCACTTTGTCTGATGCTGATATCAACGAAATGTTGGTAGGTAAACATCCAAGTGAGACAATGAGGCAGATTCCTGATTTCCAAACTGATGGAAGTTTTGATGCCAAGAAGGTTGAAATGATTTTCAAACAAGGAAAGGCAAATTCTGAATTGAAAGCAAACTTGTTATCGTTGGTGGAAAGTGTTACCAACTACGAGAAAATCGAACGTTACGCTACCTATATTTCTTATGCCAACGTAAAGACGAAGGCTGAAAAGGAATTTGAATACATCGTGGCAAACCAAGGTGTAACGGGTAGTTTGATCAACTTCGTACACAATACTGTGCCTGATAAAGATATCAAAGCAACGGATGAAGATTTGCAAGACTATTTGAATCGCCATAAAGAGAAATATAAGTTCACCCAAGAAGCTCGAAACATTAAATATGTAGTTTGGGATGTAGTTCCAACTTCAGGTGATACAATGGAGGCCTATTCTCAAGCCATGCGTACTGCCGATGGAATGCGTAAGCAAACGGAGCCTGATACATTTGGTGCCTTGGGATTCTACAATATGACAGAATTGCCTGAGGATGCACCGGAGCCTTTGAAGAGTATGGTTTGGCCGGCGCCAATCAATGCCGTTGTGGGTCCAATGTATAGTGAGGGTAATTTCTATATTTGGCAGAAGGTGGCAGAAGCGAAAGATACAGTACCTACCGTTCGTGCATCGCACATCTTGATTCCTACTACAGGTTCTTTGCCTGATGGAACAGTGATGGTAGATTCTATCATGGCCGAGGCAAAAGCAAAAGAGGTATATGCTCAGATTATGGGTGGTGCTGATATTGCTGCATTGGCTCCTAAATTGTCAACCGACCAAGGTTCTGCTGAAAAAGGTGGTGATTTGGGTTGGGCTGCCGCATCAAACTATGTACCTGAATTTGCTGCATTCTGTAAGACTGCAACCAAAGGTCAAGTAGGTATCGTGAAAACCCAATTTGGTTTCCATATCATTAAAATGATGGAAGAGCCTCAAAGCAAGAAAATTAAATACACTCAATCTATCATCGAATTGGCTGCAAGTCCAGGAACTGTAAGTGTGGTTGACGAAAAGAGCCGTGCATTCCGGAATAAGGTAACTGCAGACGAAGGGTCATTTGATAAAGCGATCGAGAAGATGGCATTGGTTCCACGTGTGATGAAAGATGTTAAAACAGACAACTTGGCAATCCCCGGTATTGAAGTATCTGCGGATGTAAAAACCGTGATGTATTGGTTGTTTGATGACAAACGTGAAAAAGGTGAAGTTTCCGATGTTTTCAGTTTTGCTAACCGTCACGTTGTTGTGATGTTGGAAAATGCGAAGCATATTGGTTATGCAAAGTTGGATGATGTTAGAACTGAAATCGAGCCGATGGTTCGCGAAGAGTTGAAAGGCAAAAAGATTGCAGAGAAGCTGATGAGTTTTGTTGATAAAGCAAAAACTCCTGCAGAATTGGCTCGTTTGGCGGGTGCTACTTTGATACCCATAGAGAGTTTGAAGATGAGTCAAAATTTCATTCCACAAATTGCTGCAGAATTGAAAATTTTGGGTGCTATGTTTGGTGTTGAAGTAAAGAAATTTTCTACTCCAGTGATTGGTAAATCAAATACATGTATGATTTGGGTTGATAAGCGTGAAGATATTAAAGTGCCTAAGTCTGCGGGAGAAGCACCTGATGCATTTGAAATGTATAATCGTCCTAACTATGTAATGAATACATTGCAAGAAGTATTAACGAAAAAAGCACACGTTCAAGATTACCGCTATAAGTACGAGTGGTTCTAATCGAAATAAGAATTTAATTGCGAAGGGGTCTTTCTTTATAGGAAGGCCCCTTTGTTTTTTTGTGAACGACCTTGCCATTCACCGCTTTGATTGCGTATTTTTGTAATTATGTCAGCAATAACCCACGAACAATCCTTAAAACAATTTCACGAACAATTGGCTTATGTCCTAGCAAATTATCATTCGCATGGTAAGAGCATTTCCAATTATAACAATGTAGTGATCGGTGGATTGGGCGGTAGTGGTATTGGCGGACGTATTGCGCGTTTGGCCTTTTTACAGCAATCGCCAGTTCCAGTTGAAGTATTTAGTGAATACGGACTGCCCGCCTACGCTGATGAGAAAACTTTGGTGATTCTGTGTAGCTACAGCGGAAATACAGAAGAGACCTTGTCCATGTTTGCGCAATCAAAGTCAAAGGGTTGCGATATGATTTGCGTTGCGGCAGCAGGTAAATTAAAGGACTTGGCAGCGGAGCATGGTTTGGCCTATTATTCTGTGGCATTGGGATATCAACCTCGAATGACCTTAGGATTTGGTTTGGGTACATTGGTGATGATTATGGGTGAATTGTTGGGTGGTGATAGCACTGCTTTGTTGCAAGAAGTAGAGCATATGTTTCAGCATTCTTCGGCCATCATCGAAAAAGCCAAAGTGATGTATGAAGCGTTTAAGCCTACCATCGCCAATAAATTTGTAGTTGTCTGCGATCTGCCTTATGAGGCCGTGGCCATCCGTTTCTGTCAGCAAATCCAAGAAAATGCCAAGGGTGAAGCTTTCGTTTCTGTTTTGCCAGAAGCCAATCACAATATGATTGAGAGCTATTATGGTAAACACGATACCAACTTTTTATTCTTAAACAGTGGTACAAATTCTCGTGTGAACGCTCGCTTTGAGTTTTTACATGGTATTTTAAGCAATTTGGGCAATGTGATTTATCAATATCCTGTTGCTGATGCAAGTATCAAAACGCAATTCGAAGTGATTCATGCTACGGATTGGGTAAGCGTTTGGGCATCGAATGATAAGGGGGTCGACAATATGCAGGTGGGTATCATCATGCAGTTGAAAGGCCACTTGGAAGGTTTGAAATAAATCCAATGAAAGTCACATTTCTAGGCACTGGAACCTCTCAGGGTGTCCCCCCGATTGGGTGTCGTTGCGAAGTGTGCAGCAGTCAAGATTTTAAAGATAAACGCCTTAGGGTATCCATTCATGTGGAGTGGGAAGGGGAGAGCATTGTAGTTGACAGTGGTCCGGATTTTCGCTATCAGATGATGCGTGCAGGTATTGAACAAATTGATGCTTTGCTATTTACCCATGAGCACAGAGATCATACCGCTGGATTGGATGACATTAGGCCTTATAATTTTAAGCAGGCTGCTGAGATTCCAGTTTTTCTTCATGAAAGAGTATTTAAGTCGTTCCAAAATCAGTTTGATTATATATTTCAGCCCGTTCCTTATCCCGGGATCCCGCAGATCGATTGGAATTTGATTGATGGGGCATTTAAAACTCCCGCGAATCACCGCGTAGAAACGGTAAATGTGATGCATTTCAAATTGCCTGTAATTGGATTTGTCTTTAATAAATTCGCCTATGTCACCGATGCCAATTTTATTTCCGAATCGGAAAAAGAGAAGTTAAAGGGGATGGATGTACTGGTTTTAAACGCCCTGCGTAGGGAATCGCATATAAGTCATTTCACACTGGCAGAAGCTACCGCATTGGCGATAGAACTAGGTGCGAAACAAACCTATTTCACTCATATGAGCCATCAAATAGGATTGCATGAAGATGTTTGTGCTGAATTGCCTGAAGGGATTGATCTGGCCTTTGACGGCCTTTCTTTTGAATTGCCAGATTGATTGGTTGCCGAGGATGTAATTGGCAGACCGGAAATTTACGGTTGATTCATTTGGCCCAATTCATTATGATTATAACCGTTGAAATAAATCGATGTAAAATACAACGGCCTTATTGAATTGGCCCCTGGTTAAGTATTCGTTTTTGCCGTGAATCCCTGATAAATTGCTGTTACTGAATTCAAAGGGTACAAAACGATACATTCTATTTGTTACGGCCGTGTAGTTTTTACAATCGGTGCCGGTAATGACTAGACCCGGAACGACAACGGTTTCTGGGAATTGCGCGTGAATACAATCTTTAATTTGGTCGTACCCATCCCCGTGATCGGGTGAGATTGGGGTGGCTTCTTGTCCTTCTAGATAAACAGATGCCTTAATTCTGGGGTCGTTTAGAACACGATTAATCTCTGACTCAACATAAGCGATATTATCGCCTGGAAACAAGCGCAGATTCACAATCGCTTCGGCCATTGGTGGTACCACATTTTCTTTTGTCCCTGATTTGATAATCGTAGTAACATGCGTCGTTCGGATAGTAGCTGCGGTTTTTTCACCTCCAAGCAATACCGATTTGACAAGCGGAGCCGTTATCCATAAATTACTAAACAAGGTTCTATAACCCAAATCCATATAAGGTGCTGCTTCGCTGAATAGGCCGCGCACGGGTCCATCTAAGTGGGCTGGGAATTGATAATTTTCTAAACGACTTAAACCCCGACTCAAAATAGATGTCGCATTTTCTGAATTTGGCCATGCCGAATGCCCGCCCAATTGGTTGACCGATAGTTTGATACTCACGTTTCCTTTTTCGCTCAGGCCAATGATGGCGCAGTTGTTTTTTAAGCCAGGCACGATGCCTTTCATGACACCAAATCCTTCATCGGCAATAAAAGCAACGGGGATCTTGTTTGTGATTAAATGCTTGGCGATAGCCGCCGCTCCGTTTTTGCCTCCTGTTTCTTCATCGTGACCAAAAGCGAAAATCAATGTTCGTTTTAAGGGTAGGCCTTTCGCTAAACTGTATTCTGCGGCTTCCAGTAGGGCCACAATTACGTTTTTATCGTCAAGAGCGCCTCTGCCCCAAAGTGTGTCCTTTGCAATTGTGCCTTTGAATGGCTTATGTTTCCAATCCGCGCTGTCTGGGGTTGGGACGACATCAAAATGGCCTAAGAACATTGCGGCGGCTTTGTTGCTTTGGCCTTTTAACGTAATCAATAAACTATGTTGGTTGATGATCTCCCATTTGGCGTTTTTCGCTATAAATGGATAG
>CAJBVU010000213.1 GCA_903959115.1 uncultured Bacteroidota bacterium | reverse complement strand
GTAATTCCAAGAAAATGCATCGGTTGACTTTCCGATTTTTCCAATGTGCGCAAATTGTGTCACGCCTGATAACATCCGGTTTCTGCCATGATCGATGTAATAACCGTAACCAAGTGTTTTTAGTGGTTTGCCATAGGTTTTAGAGCCCATGTCACGATCGAGTTGGGACAAATAATACAAACCCTCCACATCAAAAATCTCTTGCTCTTCAATAGTTGTGTGATTCAACATCCATTTGAATTCATTTCTAACGTTTGGGGTATACCTCAATGTGAGCGATCCCATGCCATAGAGATATTTGAGCGATTCTTGTCCGCCCATGCCCACATCCAATTGATATGCATTTTGTATCGTACCAAAGGTTGTGCTTCGGCTAGTGGGGTTTAGGGTGTAATTGTTACTTGCTAGGTTACCCAAGAAATCGATGTGTAATTTGCGATGCACTTTATATGTAACCTGGGTTTGCAGGTCATTGAATCGCATCGAGTAATTACCCTTTACGTTCAAAGTCTTGGTGAGTAGTGAATTATTGAAATTGCGAATTCCTAAAAAACCTGAAAATCGGTTCTTTTTTCCGCTGATCGTAGCGCTACTTAACATAGTTCCCACGGTGGCGCTACCTTTAAAGGAGTCGGGCCGAATGTAATCTACATCCAACACCGAGCTCATTTTGTCGCCATATTGTGCACCAAAACCTCCTGCGCTGAATTTTACCGATTGTACGAGGTCAGAATTGATAAAACTAAGTCCTTCCTGTTGTCCGCTACTAATTAATTGAGGTCTAAGGATTTCAATGTCGTTGACGTAAATCAGATTTTCGTCGTAGTTTCCACCTCTCACGGTGTATTGGCTCGACATTTCATTGCCAGAAGAGGCGCCGATAAACGTTTTGACAAGCGATTCGATGCCGTTGCCCATAGAAGGGTTGAGCTGCAATTTCTGGGGTTTTATTTCTTCCAAGAAGGGTCCGCCTTGCGAAATTCGAATTCTCACTTCGCCCATTAGGTCCAATCCATCACCAATTGTAATGATTTGTAGGTCAATTCCTTGATTGGAGGCATTGTTACCACCATCAGTTTGACCTTGCCATTTGTATCCAAATAGCTTTTCTCCATTGCGATATCCAAATATCAAGTCGCCAGGGAACAATGTTTCTGATGGGCTGAATAATCCGGCTGAATCGGTTATGCCAATTTGCGAATCATCCGACAGACGGATTTTGATTTTGGCAAGGCTGGTGGATGAGGTATTACTTTGATTTTGCGATACATCCCGAATCACTCTGCCTCGCTGAATCACTTGTTGGGCATTTGCCACAACACCGATTAAGGTAAGAAGTAAAAGCGACAGGATTTTTTTCACGCAAGTATCTAACGCAGAATTGGTTGCGTTATTTGATTAGGTGTTTGAGTTCTGTAATGGTTTGAGTAGGGTTTTCGCTGCCAAAAACGGTATTTCCAGCGACCAAAACATCGGCTCCAGCATCGGTCAATAATTTGGCATTGCTCAAGGATACGCCACCATCAATTTCTATTAAAGTGTTTGTTCCGGCCTCAGTGATCATGGCTTTTAGCGTTTTTACTTTTGCATAAGTGTTTTCGATAAACGACTGACCACCAAATCCGGGGTTGACGCTCATCAAACAAACCACATCGCACAAATAAAGTACTTCCTTGATCGATTCAACTGGGGTATGAGGATTGATGGCGACACCCGCTTTCATGCCATGATTTCGGATATTGGTTAGTGTTCGATGAAGGTGGGTGCATGCTTCAACGTGGACCGTTAGAACATGAGCGCCTGCATCGGCAAAAGCTTTGGTATAGCGATCGGGATCCACAATCATTAAGTGCACATCCAATGGCTTAGTGGCTTTTGATTGCAGCGGTTTCATCACGGGGAAACCAAAAGAAATATTGGGTACAAAGACGCCATCCATTACATCCACATGAAACCAATCGGCTTCACTTTGGTTGATCATTTCGATTTCATCGTACAACTTGCCAAAATCGGCAGATAGGATGGAGGGTGCAATCATTCCAGGCATGATGCAAAGTTAAGAGGATTATGCTTTCAAAGCCAAAAACAAATCAATGCATTCTTTGGCTTCTTTTACATCGTGAACTCTCAAAATATTGGCACCACGATCCAAAGCAGCCATATGAAGTGCAGTGGTTCCATTCAATGCAGTTTCTGGGGTGCCATTAATTGTTTTCCAAATCATTCCTTTTCTAGAAATTCCAACAAGCAATGGTTTGTTGAACTGTCTAAATTTTTGCAACTGATTTAATAATTGAAAGTTATGTTCGGTTGTTTTGCCAAAACCAAATCCAGGATCAATTACCCAATTTGCAAAATCCGCTTTGCGATACTCTTGCTTTTTTTGATTGAAATATTCAAGGATTTCGCCCATCAAATCATCGTAATGAGGGTCGTCCTGCATCGTTTCTGGATTGCCTTTTTTATGCATCGCAACATAAGCCACTTCATTGTCGAACACCGTCCGAAACATCTTAGGATCATTATCGCCCGCGGCAATATCGTTGATCATATCGATGCCTAAGCCAATGCAAGCCAAAGCTACAGAACTGTAATAGGTATCTACACTAAGCCAAGCTTCCGGAAAGGCCCTACGGATTGCTCGAACAACGGGAGCAACGCGTTCTAGCTCTTCGCCAAAACTCACTCTCTCACTGCCCGGTCTGGTGCTTTGCCCACCGATGTCAATAATTGCAGCACCCGCTTCAATCATCGCGCCAGCCAAATCAACGGATTCTTGTTCAGTTTGAACCCGGCTTTTTCCGTAGAAAGAGTCTGGTGTTGTATTGAGGATGCCCATGATTACGGGCGTGGTCAACGACAGTTTTTTTTCTTTAGATAGTAGGAACATGGTCTTATTTGATCACTTCCTTAGGATTGCCAACCATCAATTCTGGGCGAACCCATTCGTTGAATTGCTCTTCGGTCAACAGTCCCAGTGCCAACGACGCTTCCTTTAATGTCAAATTTTCTTTGTGCGCTTTCTTTGCGATTTTCGCGGCATTTTCGTAGCCAATATGCGTATTCAAGGCTGTGACCAACATCAAACTTTGATCTACGAGTCGTTGAATATTCCCCAGATTTGGTTCGATGCCCACAGCACAGTTGTCGTTGAAGCTCAAGCAAGCCT
>CAJBVU010000212.1 GCA_903959115.1 uncultured Bacteroidota bacterium | reverse complement strand
TCGCAAAAAAGAAACCTTCGCCCTGCGTATGACTTGGCAACATTCGGTATTTGCCGGGTTCTACCTCAATTATTCCGAGTGATTCGGGAAAATCAAATTCAACAATATTTGCACCCAGCTCAGTGGCGATATAATTGACATTGTCTTCGTTTTCACAACGATTGTATGTGCAAGTGCTGTAAATCATCACCCCCCCCTCAGCCAAACTTGGCCATATGTCGTGAGCAATACGTTTTTGTCGATCCGTACACAAATCCACGTTGCTTAGACTCCACTCGCCTATGGCATCGGGTGTTTTACGAAACATTCCCTCCCCGCTGCAAGGCATATCCGCCACAATAATTTGGAAAAGTCCCTGAAGTTCTCCAAGTTGCTTTGCATCGGCAGAAGTAACGACGTGATTTCCCTGGCCCCATTTGCACAGGTTTTCTATAAGTGTATTACATCTACCCGAAATAACTTCGTTTGCAACGAGTAAATCTCCCGCCCTTAAATGTGTCGCAACATGCGTGCTTTTTCCTCCTGGCGACGCACATAGATCCAATACAATTGCCCCCTCATCGTAGTTGTTGATGATCCGCTTCACCAATTCCCCAATCATCATACTATTGGCCTCTTGTACGTAATAGGCACCAGCATGAAATGCAGGATCGGCGGTAAACAATGGTCTCGTGTTTAGTAAATATCCATTAGTACAATGAGCGATAGGAGAACCTAGGGTATCGCTTAAAAAACGATCGGATGCTATTCCTTTTGATGCGTTTAATCGAATGCTAACTTTGGGCGATTCTTGTATTGCCAAAATCAAATCATCTACCTCAGTGCTGGGCAGTGCGCGGTTAACAGAATCAATAAAATCTTGAGGTAGCTTAAGCATTATTCTTGGGGTAAATACCAGATTTTGTTTTTAATCACACGAGTTTGAGAATCATAATTTTCTTTAAACAGCGAGCCCGTTCCTAGGCCCTGTGGCATGTTGGGATTGTATTTTGATACCCATTGGGCGATTGCCGCCAAACCTATATTTCCCTCCAAGGCACTCGTGCTCCACCATCCAATATCTAACGCTGATGCCAAATTTATCCATCGATCGGCCATGTCTAAGCCACCTAATAATGTCGGCTTTAAAATGATGTATTTCGGTTTAGCCCAAGCCAATAAAGCTTTGCCAGAGGTTGAATTATTTCCCATTTTATTTGGGTGTATGCCAATTAATTCTTCGTCTAAGGCGATGTCGATTTTACTAAAACGACAAATGCGATCTAGTTCGTGGAAGCCTGATTTTACCGGCTGTTCCAAAGAGTGTATCTCAAAACGATGCAATTCTTGAATCTGTTCAAGCGCTGTGTCCAACCCAAAACCACCGTTGGCATCGAGACGAATTTCTAACTTAAACGCATCGTACTTCTTTCTGATTTTTTCTATCAATTTGCATTCTTCGTCAAAATCTAATGCGCCCACCTTGAATTTTATGCAATCAAAACCTGCTTCGATTTTTATAAGAGCCTCTTCATACATCGCTTCAATATCACTCATCCACACCAAACCGTTTATGGGAATACCGGATTTACCTGAAGTAAAATCGTTTTCTATCCAATAGGTGGGCTTTGTAGGGTGGTGGGCAATGCTGGGTTGAGCTTGTAAAAATTGCAAATGTTGCCAAGCACAATGAAGTGCAAATCGCAAGGATGGCAATGACTCGGAAGTTCCTGGCTCCCAATGTTCTAGGAGTGATTCTATATCCGATTTTTCTAGGTGGCTATCTAAAAGCGATGCGGTTTTATTATAAAAATCTACATGGCCGTCGATGCTGAGATCTGCTAGTGGAGCTGCCTCGCCTAAGCCCTCAAAAATGCCATCACCCAATCGAATGAGATGACTTGTTTTTTGATGGTATTCTCCTCTACTTGTCTTGGCAGACTTAATAAATTCCATGGTGTGTGGAGTAATCTCGAAACGCATGGTTATTATATCTGAATATTTAAGATTTGAAGTTAGCCGGGGTCGATATTCCTTGTAGACGAATAGCTGTATTGATTAATGACCGAAAAAATCAAGAATGAAAAATGCTAAAAACGCATATAATAATACCATAGCTAGAACGGTTAGTGAGAGTTTTTTTAATTGAGGATTTAGTGTTTCACGATCGCCAGGTTCTGCCGCTTTAACCGCTTGATAGTGACTAGAAAGCAATAAGAAAATGGGTGAAAAAATCCCAATAAGGAAAACAGATTGAAGTCCTAAAATCTCGGGCCATTCGAAATATCGCTTTTCAAATGTAAGAAACGACATTGGTATCAGCCCTCCACCCAAAAGCAAAAGCAGTCTGTGATAGACGATGGTTTTTTTTGCGCCTAGCCTTACGGCAAGTGTTTGCTTGTTTTGCTCTTTGTCTGTTGGAATATCTCGGTAATTATTCACGTTTAAAACTGCCGTGCTTAACAAACCCAACCCAAACCCGGCCAAGAGAAAAACATCTAAGTACTGGCAGGTTGCTTCATTAACAAACAATCCGTTTAATAAGCCCATGCCCAAAACAGGGACTAAACCAAAAAATATCAAAACAAATAAATCACCCAATCCTAAATACCCATAAGCGTTCTTACCTACGGTATAGGTGATAGCGGCAAACAATGCCAACAAACCAATAGCTAGCATATAGAATCCACCCGGAGTTTCAAATAATCCTGAGATGTAAATTAATAAAATGCCCAACATTAATGTGATTATGCCCACGAACCAAATGGCCCGTTTCATGGATTTTTCAGATATTTTGCCAGAGGCTAACATTCGATCACTTCGGTTCGCCTTGGTGTCGGTGCCTTTGCTAAAATCGCCATAATCATTGGCAAAATTGCTTAATACTTGTAGTGCTGTGGCTGTTAGAATGGCCAATAACATAATTACACTCGGTGATGCATGAAATCCCAATTTCAAACTTTCAGGTCCGATAGGATTGCCTGAATTTGATAGGTTGGCAAGTTGGCTGTCTGATAGAATTGCTGCCGAAACGCACATGTGCGATAATGAGGCGCCCAAAAGGATACCAGACAAGGCCAAAGGAAGAGTTCGTAAACGAGCCGCGTGTATCCAGGGATTCATTACGCGAAGATAATCACTGCCATGAGAATCAAAGTTCAGAAGCCGCGATTGAAACATAAAAAAGGCTCTTCGTTGGCGCCAAATTTTTTATAAAAAGATGCAACGGACACAATACTGCTTCCTTCGAAATCAAAAAGTATATTTCCCCCTTGAAAACGATTCAAAACAAAATCAATAATCCCATGCATTACCCCAATCGATTTGCCAGGCTCTGTGGGTCCAGCACAGACATAATGTAAACTGCGGTTTGCATTTTCTGGCGTAATTAAAAAAATCGCAGCCCCCAAGAGCGTGCCTTCTGTTTGATGATGTGCGGATACGGTAAACGATAATTTATCCGAGCAGGCATTTGCAAATAGTTGATAGTGTTCGTCTCCAATTCCTGGGTTTTGTTTTCCCCATGCTTTCCGATACGTGTCAATTGCATCCCTAATTGAAATCACATTGATTTTGTACTCTATGGGTAGTTCCGCGAGTCGATATAAGTTTTTCTTGCAATCTTTATTATAATCAAGAGGTTGCGACAACTGGATGGTCATGTTGGTTTTCGTTGTCAATTTTCCGCTTGATGCCCCACCTCCTAAGGGTTTTATTTGTACTGCCCCCACTTCATTTTTTTGATCGAAATATGGGTTTAACTGAAGTCGAACCCGAAAGAATCGTTTTGGAATAGCAGATAAAAAATCAGGAGTACTTACGTTAGCGCTTGAACCGAAAGCACCCAATTGTTGACAGAACACAGGCTGAACGAGATATTTGATGCCGAATTTTTTCTTGAATGGCAAAGGAAAAACCGCTTCATAATCTTTGTATATCAATGCGTCCCATTGTGATTCGCAGACTGCATTTAGGTATTCGAACAGACCATAAACTAACGGGTGTGGACTCCGCAAAATGGCAGAATCCCATCTTGTGGGGTCTATCTGATGGTGGTCGACATATTGAATACTCATAACTTACTTGATCAAAGGTATGATTGTGATATTGGCTTTTCTGACCAATTGATAATGGCATTTTTCCAATTCTTCCAAGGGAAAGAGTTTGAAACAGATTCGTTATGGAAGATGAAACAAAATGTACCCCCAATTAATTCGAGTTGTTGTTTAATTTTATTCCCTTTTTCCATTGATAGTGTATAAGATAGATTTAAATAATTTTTACAGGTAACATCCATGATGCAAAACGGGTGAATAATTAAATCCATAGATTTTTCGTCAATTAGATCATACCAAACATAGGGTTTTGAAGTTCCAGCTCTAAAACCGGTAGCTTCCGGATATCCCATACTCCAATCATTTGTAATACCAATTTGCTGTAGAATGCGATAACTATTTGGTAGCCTCAAATGGATATAGTGTAACCGAGAGTGTTTTACGGGTATTTTTAAATTGTTCTCTAATTCTGTTTTTTCCCAGTGCCATTCGTTTTGGGTGGCCTTGGCGTTTGATTCGTTTTGCCAAGACGGATGCACGCCCCAGTTCTCTGTAGTTGCCCCAAAAATTTCCTTGCTACGTCTAAGTTCAAATGCCAAAGCCTCTGAATGGACCTGTTTGTTTTTATCAGTTCTTCGGCGATGATTGAGCACAAAGACTTTATAATTATCTGTATTTGTTAGAATGGGCAAAGTAGCAATTTCTATTTGGTAGGGATCCTGTTTATTCATTATTGCTTTTATCCTTTCAATCAACAATGTGGGCCTAAATAAAACATCCTGTATCACACCACCTATTTTAACAAAAAATGAT
>CAJBVU010000211.1 GCA_903959115.1 uncultured Bacteroidota bacterium | reverse complement strand
GGTGACAAAGTAATTTTGGTAGGATTCGGAACTTTTTCTGTAAGCAGCCGTAACGCTCGTACAGGACGTAACCCACAAACTGGTGCTGAAATTAAAATCGCTGCTAAGAAAGTTGCGAAATTTAAAGCAGGTGCTGATTTGAATGCAAACATCTAATTAGTATTACTTTCAAAAAAGAAAGCCCCCCGTTCTAAACGGGGGGCTTTCTTTTTTTATTAAGCATCGCACCCACAAAACTGATTTAACTTTGAAGCATGCATATTCATCCGCGAAAAGCATTTTTACAATACCAAGCACAAACTAGCCGTAACCCAATGGCCTTGCATGTCGTTAAAGCCGAAGGCAATTATCTGTTTGATGAAAACGGCAAACGATATCTGGATTTAATTGCGGGCATTTCGGTTTGCAATGTGGGTCATCAACACCCTTCTGTTGTAAGTGCAGTGATTGAACAAGCCCAAGCCTTTATGCATGTGATGGTATATGGGGAAACAGTTCAAACACCCCAAAGTATGTATGCTGCGGCATTGGCATCGCACTTGCCCGAATCACTTTCATGTTGCTATTTTGTGAACTCGGGCGCTGAAGCCATCGACGGGGCCATGAAACTCGCTAAGCGCGTAACTGGTAGGACGGATTTTGTTGCTCAAAAAGATGCCTACCACGGAAGTTCGCAGGGTCCTTTGAGTTTGATGAGTAATGAGTATTATTCTCAAGCCTTTAGGCCCTTATTGCCATCGGTTCATTTCATTGAACAAAACGATATTGAAGCATTGGATTCATTGCCTTGGGATAGAATTGCAGGGGTTGTGGTGGAAACGATTCAAGCGGAAAGGGGGACTCAAATTGGCGATCTTAATTATTTGAAGGCGCTGAGGCAAAAGTGTACAGAGCATTGTGCTTTGCTAATATTTGATGAAATCCAAACGGGGATGGGTAGGACAGGTACGTTGTTTTCGTATGAGCAATTCGATGTAATTCCTGATGTCTTGGTTTTAGGGAAGGCGCTCGGCGGAGGAATGCCCATGGGGGCATTCCTCGCCTCGCGCCCACTCATGAATACCCTATCCAATAATCCAATACTAGGTCAAATCACAACTTTTGGTGGTCATCCAGTGGCCTGCGCAGCAGGCCACGCCGCATTCAATGTTCTGCTTGATCAAAAATTGATGGATACGGTGTCGTCAAAATCCAACCTCTTTAAGGAATTGCTAATACACCCCCAAATTAAGCAAGTTCATGGCATGGGTTTGTTGTTGGCAGTGGAACTTGATTCATTCGATATCGTAAATGAATGTATACAACATATGCTAGATCAGAATCTCTTCGCAGATTGGTTTCTATATGCACCCCATTGCCTCAGAATTTGCCCTCCATTAACCATTACAAATCAAGAAATCGAGTTGGCTTGTACGTCGATTTTACAAATATTGGACAAATTGTAAGCCTTGTTTGGGGGTAATCAATACTATATTTGTTTCATAGAAGCGATTTTTGCGATTTTTGCAACAATCCAAATCTATTCTCTTATGATTCGCAAATACCTACATCACGCACTGTTAACCCTAGTTTTTTTGCTTGGGTTGATTTCTATGCAGTCCTGTGAGAGAATCAACGAACAAAAAGAAAATGGACTGCAATTGGCAACGGATTTTTGTGTGATGCAATCCGAACTTGCTTCAATGATTGAAGTAGCCGATGAAATGGGTGATCAAACAACAGGAAAAGGAACACCCTCAAAATTTATCCTTGGAGCATTCGGAAAAGCTGCTTCAGTTAAAATTTTAGATTCAAGTTTTTTTGATGGTGATGGAATTGAATTCGAAATCAACTTCGGATCCAATAAACTGCCACTTTCCGAGAATCAACGTGGGTATGACGGAAAGTATCGCGCGGGCACAATGCACATTAAAATTCAATCGCATTACATAGAAAATACGTCGAAACTTGAACTCGAAATTGATAAGTCGGATAATTTTTGGGTGGGTGCCAATCCAAACCAACCCAAAAACATGGCAATTTCCTGCTCCACGATCCGCCAAGATTCAAAAACCCATAGCCTTACCATTGAATCGTTAGATTTTTTTGGTCAGAAAAAAATCTCAATAGAAGGATCTGTTCAATTGTTGAAATCAACCAATTCCAACCCCGGCGTAATTGGAAATAAATACCAAATTTTGGGTAAAGGCGTATTAAAAGATTCAGATCATGAAGAGCAAAACTGGGAAATTATGCAGCCATTAATTAAAAATGTGGTTCCTGGATGTTCTGGAGAATATATCAATGGCATGTTAGAATTGAAGGATTCTGAAAAATCTATCACTACCATTTTAGATTATGATCCTTTCGAAAATGAGTCTTGCGATCGGATTGTCCGCATCACTATCGCCGGCAAAATCACAGATATTACTCTAGATTAATTTTTCTGGCGCCGCTACCAATTGCGTTTTGCCATTTTTTCTTTCAAACCAAGCATGCTGAATCCCATTGGTAATCCACATCCAAGGACTGTCTAATTTATTGTTATATGTGGCAACTTGAATTAACGTTTCTTGGGTCAGTTCTACTGAAGTGGCCTTGCATTCAATCAATATTAACGGGTGGCCAGAACTCGCAAATCCTACAATATCAAAGCGTTTGCGCAGTCCGTGTACCTGAATTTCTCTTTCTACCGCAATCAGTCCAATGGGGAGATTGAATCGTTGGACTAAATGACAAATACAGTGCTGCCGTACCCATTCTTCAGGAGATAGGGGGATAAATTTTTTTCGAATCGGATCAAAAATGACTTTTTTTTGTTCCTGTTCTTGAATGTGAAATTCGTATTCGGGGAAATTTAATACTTGCACCGCTGTAAAAATACAAACCCATGGCCAAATTGAGCGATACCATTGCCAATTATTTGGATCTTCGACGTAAGATTCAAGGCAAACAATATGCGCCGGTTTATCTGCTACATGGGGAAGAGGTATATTTTATTGATGCCATCACCGATTTGATTGAAGAATGCGTACTTCCAGAATCGGAAAGAAGCTTTAATCAAACAATCCTTTATGGTAAGGAAGTGAAAATTCACGACCTAATTTCCATGGCTCGTCGTTATCCGATGATGAGTCAGCACCAAGTAATCATCGTGAAAGATGCGCAAGACATCAAAGAATTCGATAAGTTGATGTCGTATCTAGATAACCCCTTGCCATCCACCGTACTAGTTTGTGCTTTCCGGGGGAATAAAATGGACATGCGGACAAAAATCGGGAAGCAAGCGGATAAGTTCGGAGGTGCCTATTTCGCGGCCAAGCTGCGCGATTATCAAATCAAAGATTGGTTGCCCGAATATCTTCGTCAGAAGGGTAGAAGTATTGATGGCGCCGCGATTCAGATGTTGGTGGAGTTGTTAGGTGCCGATTTGCCCTTAATTCATAACGAATTGGATAAACTCTTGATCAATGTAAAAGATGAGTTTATTCGGCCCGTTCACGTAGAGGCCAACGTAGGGTTTAATCGTGAATACAATGTTTTTGAATTGCAGTCGGCCTTGGGCCTAAAGAATTTCAATAAAGCCATCCAAATTGCACATCATATGTCGGCCCGGGCCGAAAAAGGTGAAATTCTTCGCATGGTCAGCAACCTACACGGATACTTTGGAAAGATTCTATTGGTGCAACAAATGCCCGGGGCCTCCAAAGGCGAAGTGGCGTCTTCATTGGGTGTGAATCCCTTTTTTGTGGAAGAATATATGATTGCAGCAAAGAATTATTCACCGGGTGATATGGAACGTGCATTCAATCAAATCAAACTGCTCGACCTTAAATTAAAGGGAGTACACAGGGGAGGGGCTTCGGACGGAGAAATATTAATTGAAACTGTGTTAGGAATTCTTCGCGCCCCGCAACGCGTTTAATGTGATTTTTCATATTATTTTTCCTTTATTTGTAATTGTTAAATTTAGATTATGAAAAAACTATACGTATTAGCCATTTCTGTCTTTGCCGCTGGTCTGGCAACTGCACAGGTGAGTTTGTCTTCTGTATCTGCCAATCAAGGCGATCCAGTATTGACCTCACAATCCAAAGTGCTCATCGATAAAGCCGATAATGGTGGATTCGGTGTTGCTCCCAAAACTAAAAAAACCGTTACGGCTCGTGGTCTAAACCAAAAAGCTTTTGTCAGAATCGGTTCAACTTACTACGATTTGCAAACCAACTACGCAATGCCTCACCGTTTGGCGATGCATACTAATGGTGCAATTTCTGCCGCTTGGACTACCTCTACGTCTGATGCTGTGGGTTTCCCTGGCCGTGGAACTGGATACAACTTCCGCAGTGCCGCCGGAAAATGGCAGCCATCTGATAGCGACCGCGTTGAAAACGTAAGAACGGGTTGGGCTAACGTAGGCGTTTTGGCTAACGGTAACGTCTTTACCATCGGTCACGATGCAACCAGTGGTGGTTTCTACATGACAACCAGTAGTTCCTCGTCTTCACGCCCTACTACAGTTACAAATATCTTGAAAGAGCCCCCCTACAAGCCAATTTGGGCGAGAACTGCAAACAATGGTGACAACATTCACTTGATTTGTTCTTACACAGATTCTGCTGCGCCTGGTGAAGCTCGTGCTCCCAAAAGAAATGGTGTATTTGCACCTATGGTTTACAGTCGTTCTAAAGATGGCGGTGTAACTTGGGATAAGCAACACACTTCATTGCCTGGTTTTGATAGCACATTGACAAACAGTGGTGGTGCGGATCAGTATACAATTGATGTAAAAGGTGAAATAGTGGCCATCGTAAATGCTGATATGATGCAAGGCGTTATCGCTTGGAAGAGTATCGACGGAGGTAATACATTTACTCGTATCATCGTTGATACTTTCAAATATGCTCCCTGGACTGGTAAGCAGTTGATGAATGATACTCCATTTACCAATGATGGTACTTGTGATGTTATCATCGATAAAAACGATAAACTTCACGTATTTTGGGGGTTATCTCGTGTCTTAGATACTGATACAACTGATGAGAGCTACAGTTTCTATCCATCTTATCAAAATATGATGCATTGGTCTGAAGCAACAGATAAAACTTCTGTTATTGCCTCTGGTAATGCATTTGATTCTGATGGAGATGGCGTGAACAGAATGGAACAATCTACCTACGCCGCACTCGCAAGTGGTGCCGTTCCTTCGGGGCTGAGTACAGTCGCTCGTTTGGGAAATACATCTTGTATGCGTCAGCCATCATCAGCGATGGATGCCAATGGAAATATCTTCTGTTTATATAGCATTCCCGTAGAATTGGATATCTCTGATTTGGGTGCAAACTTCCGTGATATCGGTATCGTTTATTCAACCGATGGCGGTTCTACTTGGAGTGAGTCTCAAAACGTAACTCAAGTAATTGGCAAAGAAGATGATTTCGCTTCAACTTGTCGTGTAGCCGATGGATTCGTTCACATGCACTGGCAGCAAGATGAAATTGCAGGAACAAACTTGCAAAACAACAGTGCAAACTTCGGTAACCACCCTGTAGTATTGAACTTGATTAACTACCAAGCCATCCCAGTTTCTGAAATCTTGGCAGGTACAATTGGTATCGCTTCTGTGGACCAACCCAACACAGGTGATGTGATGGTTGTAAACCAAAACTATCCAAACCCTTTCAGCAGCACTACAAAAGTGTTAATCTACTTGACAACTCCTGGTGATGTTACCGTGGAAGTTCGCAATGCCATGGGTGCTTTGGTTCAAACACAAAAACACAATGGTTTGTACAAAGGAAACCATGAATTGGTAATCAATGCCGATGCTTTGTCTAGTGGCGTTTACACGTACACCCTGATTGCAGGTGGTAGCAGTGTGAGCAAAACGATGATGGTTAAATAAGATTTTCATTTTTACGCCCAAATTATTTGGGAATAAAGGGGCCTACAAAACATTGTGGGCCCCTTTTCGTTTATTTTTGTAGTATGTTAAAAACCAACCACTGGTATCATTGGATAAGTGCATTTGCATTTTGGTCGTTTGCAGTAGTTTTTTTTCAGAAAGACAACATTGATGTCTGGGGGTATGGCACTTGGCCCATTGTGGGTTTTTTATTTTTGTGGGGATTGTTTAGGGCAGTAAATGGTTATTTGCTCTTTAAAAAAGGACGACATGCATCGAAAGATTAAACAAATACTACTTTTTGTTTTTGCGACGTCTACGCTTTCAGCATGCTTAGATATGGAGCATAAGGGGAAGCGAAACGACATTCCAACCAAGGGGGAGTTGGAAATTGCGGTGGATTTGAATGACAGTTTATTGTTTGTTCAATTGATAGATAGATTTCATGATTTGTATCCAAAAGCCCACATCAAACCAAAATTTATGGCTCCCATCGCATTGCTAAAAGGGGTGAGGGACAAACAAATTTCGGCCTTGTATATCAATCACGCCTTTGATTCTGCAATGATTGATGCCTTAGAATCGCGACAAATCAAAGTGAGATCGCATGATATCGGAATGGGTGCAACCGCATTTATTGTCAATCGAAGCAATCCTAATAGTCGAATTTCGGTAGATTCACTTTGCTCTATGCTGTCGGGAAACTGTTCTGCATGGGGAAGAAGCAATGAAAAATTGGTGTTTGCAATGTTGAAAAATGATTTGATTTACAATGATCTAGCCGAATTTTATAAAAAGAATGCCTCTCAGCCAAACGAGAAACTGTCGTTGCCAAAGGTGGTCCAATTTGCATCGCCACAAGCTGTTTTTGACTATGTCAAAAAAACTCCCGCAGCCCTAGGTTTTGTGGGGTCCAACTGGATTGCAGATCGCGGAGATACTTTGGCTAGGTTTAATCGCAAGCAGGTAAAAGTTTTGGAAGTTCAGCACCCAGTTTCTGGCGAGTTTCATCTGCCATACCAATCCCAAGTTTTTGCCAAGCAATACCCATTTATACGAATAATTATGGGCTATGATCTTCAAGGGTATTCTGGATTGGCGCAAGGGTTTTTGGCCTTTTGTTGTGATCAAAGCGGACAAGTAATTTTAAAGAAAAGTGGATTATCACCCGCTTTGCCCCCTGCGAGAACTATCCAATTAGAAAATTAATAACATTTGGAACAATTTTTGAAATTCTTAACACATATATAACAATTACATAGTTTTTTTGCACCCGATGAAAAAGATAAGTATTTCTCTCATTTTAAGTGTCTTGGTTGGTCTATCAACTGCCACTGCACAAACGATTGCTGATGGTCAGCGTTACACCCGAAACGAAGAATTTGAAAAAGCAGAACAGGTCTACAAAGATCTGATTGTGAAAAAGCCAAAAGTTGGCGATAATTACTATTGGGCTGGATTGAATTACCTAGCCAAAGGGGATTCATTGAATGCCGTTAAAATGTTTAACGACGGATTAGGCATCGCACCAACAAACCCCTACAACTTAATAGGTAAGGGCCACATGGAATTGCGCAAGTTTAATACCCAAGGGGCAGAAGTTTTCTTTGCGCAAGCATCGGCTGCTAAAAAGAAATTGAGACCTGTCATCAACAAAGAAATCGCGCGTGTTTATTTGATGGTGGAATTCGGAACTACCGAACAGCTCAAAGCATATGCTTCTCGTGCTAATGATTATTTAAAAAATAGTAACAACGATTTTGAAGCCAAAATTCTATTGGGCGATGCGATGTTGGTACAAAATCCTACCAACTCATCAGATGCAATTCAACAGTATATCGTAGCGAGTTATGATGCGCCGTCTGATCCTAGACCGATTTTGCGTCAGGCCAAAGTGTATGCACGCGCAAGTGCTTATCCTTTGTCGATTGCCAAATTGGACGAAGCTTTGTCTTTGGATGTAAACTTTGCTCCCGCTTATCGTCAAAAAGCGGAAGTGTTTTCTTTGATGAAAGAGCGCGATTCTGCCGTTTACTTTTACGAAGAATACCTTCGCAGAAACGATAACATTACCGCCCGCAAATTCTATGTACAAACTTTGTATTTGGGTGGTGATTTTGATCGTTGTATATCAGAAGGTAACAAATTGCTCGCCATCAAGAGCATTCCAAATATTTATGGTGTAATCGCTTATGCTATCGCTGAAAAAGACAAAGCAAAACGCCGTTTGATTGATTCAGCTTTGAATTACTATTTCTACAATTACGAACAGCTTTACATCAAGCCACAAGGTCGTGAATTGCAAAGCAGTGAGAAGTTTATCAAAGCCATTTTGATGTATCGTTCTGGATTGGCTTCAGGCAATGATACCACCAAGCAAATGATGGCCGCTTCTAGTTATTCGATTCTGTCTATGGTATTGTCTGATACCGCCAAAACTAGCATTAAGTCATACCAGCGTATTCAAGATTTGTATTTCAATGGGAAGAGCTATGAGCAAGCTTATGGCGTCTTGGAATTGAAGAGAAAAAAAATGGCGGGTGTCCTCAATTCTAGAGATCTCTATTTTGAAGGTCGTTGTTTGGCCGCTACAGGTAGAAATGCGGACGCATTGAAGATTTATCAAGAGTTGATTACAAACGATACCAATTACCTAACAGGTTACTATTTGATTGCTACTACATGGGCTGGCTTGGATGCAAATGATTCAACTGGGAATGTGACCGCCGCCTTTGAACGTTGGATGGGTAAATTGGATTCTACGCAGCGCGTGAAATTTGTAAGCGATCGCGAAAATGCATACCGTAATATGGCCTTCTTTGCTCAAAAGCGTAAGGATTATGAGAAAGCGAGTTATTACTACGGAAAAGTGATTGAAATTCGTCCGGAAGACGAGGCTACGATTGCAGTGAAGAAACGCATCGATGAATACATGTTGAAAGTGAAAGCCAAAGCGAATAAGCCAAAGCCTACAGCCACTCCTGCGTCCACTAATTCTACTGGCGCAGCATCCAGCGGTTCTACAACTTCTGCACCTGCAAGCAACGGTGCTGCAACACCTGCAACTACCAGCCCTAGCGGTGGTAACTAAATTTTTACGAAACTATTTTTAAAATAAAGCCCCGATCTGCGATCGGGGCTTTATTTTTGAAATATGCCGGGAAGTGATAAAACCATTCGTCGTGTGATTTTTATCGCCAGTTTTCTGTTGGTCTGGAGTTTGTCAGTGAATCTGATTCATGCCCAGTCTTTGCCTACAGCTAGGACCTCTAGCGAAGTGGCGTGGTCTTCAGAGATGCGCTCAATTGGTGAATTATTCAAACCCCATTCCATCCCGCCCCAAATATATCGTAAGAGTTCTGCGATAGCAATCGTATCAAATGTTATTCCCAATACATACTTGGTCCGTGTTTCAACATCCTGGATTAAATCTGTTATGTTGGAGCCAACGACTGCCAATCTATCTAGCCAGCTGAAATGTCAAGATGAATCCTTCGGACTGTATCGTTTTGTTGGTGTTGAATCCGCTCTCAATGAACTGAAAGCTAAAGCCAATTTGGCCGGGATTTCATTCACTTACCAACCTGAACATTATATACATCGCAGGTCGCTCAAGCCCAATGATCCTTTTTTGCCAGATCAGCAATACCTTGATGTCATTCAAATGCCCCTGGCTTGGGAGCAAGGAATGGCGGGTGTAAATCGCTATGGTGATACGCTTGTTGTTGCCGTGGTAGACGATGGAATGGATACGTCACATCCGGATTTGCGCGAGAATATTTGGGTGAATCGAAAAGAAATTCCCTGGAACGGAAAGGACGATGATAACAATGGTTACACCGATGATTATTGGGGTTGGAATGGCGGAGATAGTACGGCCATAATCTTTAACTCGGAATCCATTTTTTATGGCCATGGCACATCAGTCGCCGGCGTTTTGGGTGCAAGAGGAAACAATGGAATTGGCGTGTCCGGTGTGATTTGGCAAGTGAAAATGATGCCGCTGCTTTGCTATTCTACCAAGGGCGCCGACGGTGAGGTGGGGGTGGTGCGGAGCGTGCTGTATGCGTATCGACAAAAAAAGCGATGGATAGAGTCCCTGGGCAAGGAAGGCGCGAATGTGGTAGCATTAAATATGTCGGTGGGAATCGACAAAACCTTTGCCTCTGAAACGCCCATATGGTGTGCGATGTTTGATTCTTTGGCTTCAGTGGGAATAATTAGTGCGGGCGCAACTACCAATAGTAATATCAATGTTGAATTGGAAGGGGATATTCCCAGTTTGTGTCCGTCCGATGCATTGATAGTTACCTCTAACGCTGGCTTAAACAAGCAATATGTGACTTCTGGATATGGAACCAAGTCGGTGGACCTTTCGGCCCCTGGCGATGCTGTATTCACTGTGACGCCGCTGCAAAACAATCCTGGCTCTCCTTATATCAATGAATCTGGGACGTCGTTCGCTGCGCCGATGGTATCCGGTACCGTGGCATGGCTGAATTCCGTTGTCTGCAAACACTATCTGGATTTGATGTCGGTTAACTCAGACAGCGCAATCCAATTAATGCGAAATTGGATTTTATCTTCGGTGGAGACCAATAGTTCCTTGAATACGAGGTCGGTTACAGGCGGGGTCCTTCAATGTTTTAATGCTTGGAAGAAAATGGACGCTTGGTGTATGTTGCATGAGCCGACTTACGGTGCTGATGATGTCGTTTCGGCCAAACCCGTATTATTCCCGAATCCAAGTGTGGATCAATCGTTTGAGTTGGCTTTTCCGATGTCGATGCCTGTGACCGTTTCGATTTACGATGCCAGCGGTAGGGTGGTTTGGACTGGGGTAGCAAATACAAACGAAAAAATCGAATTGAACCGAAAGTTAACGTCTGGTTTGTACTATGTTAATGCGAAAGTGGGGGGCAATTTTACCCGAATGACTTGGATCGTGAATTAATCGTTACGAAACGGGTTTAAACGCTTCAAACGCATTCAGGCAATTCTTACAATAGTGCATACTGCGACAAAGGGTAGGTCCGAAAGGGGTTTGCATCTCCGTGTTGCGCGAATTGCAATAAGGACAAGGGGTGTCGCTCAGCACATCCAGCTCAATATAGCCATCGTGTTTGGGTGGAGGCGCCAGTCCGTGTTGTTTCAGGGCTATGAGCCCTTTTTCGGTAATCATGTTGGTGTTCCACTGCTTGTTGAAAGTGGTTTTTACCTCGATTTGGGTGTATCCCGATTCAGCGAGCTTGTCGTGCACCATCTGTTCCATGATGCGCAGGGCCGGACAGCCACTGAAGGTAGGTGTTAGTTCGATGATGGCATGGCCGGGTTCAGGCGATTCGATACCCGTAACGATGCCCAAATCCACAATGGAAATGGTTGGTATTTCTGGGTCCATAACGGTTTCCAGAAGGGCTTTGATGGCGTTGGGCATGGTTGGGTTTTACTTTATGATTTTGTGAACTCCAAAAGGGTGAAATGTAATTCCTAGACCGTGGAATTATTTCTGGAATTGTGAAATAATCTCTTGGATAGTCATTGGCGTTGGGATTCTAATGAAATACGATTTACCAATCGGCACCTGGATCGATGCTGAAGACTTCAGTCATCTCGTCGAGTAGGGGCTGCAAATGGGGCGTATGTACTCCGTGGCGCCCGCCGAAGGCCGCTTCTGTGTTTTCCACCTTGGGCACTACGTACCCAAAAGATTCCAACAAAGGCACTACTTTATCCAACCAGCGCTGCTGCAATTCAGCCTCTCCGCCGAAAATGCCGGCCTCGATCAATTTCGCTTCGAAATTGCCAGGCTCAAACATGCCCAAAGCCAATCCAAACGTTTCATTGATAGAATTTTGCATCCGTGAGAAACTCTCTTCGCCACCTGCTGCCAATTTCTTCATGAAAATATCGGCATGCATCGTGTGATACTTGATTTCGCCCTTGAATTTTCTGGCTACCATCGACAATGGCTCAAAAACGCTATCGGCCAACATCTCAAAGCGAATCGCCTCGGCGTGATCAAAAAAGAAATGACGAACCATCGAAAAATCATACTCCCCAATCGGTAACTCTACCAACTGAGAACAGTGAAACTGATTGTCGTTGCGCGTAAATGCCACCGTGTCTGGGTCGCTCTCGCCCAATTCGTGCAACAATTCAAACAAGGCCAACGACTGACCCACTTTGTCCTGTGCCATGCTGCTGAAAGCGATATCCTCTTCCAACATCGGACCCAAACCGGTCCATTCGCTGTTGCGATGTCCGATAATCAATAAATCATCGGCCATTTTATAAAGAAGCTCTTTCAAGCCCTCAACGTGTTTTTCTGTGAATTCCATAATGTAATGGTTTACTGTTTGTTAGCGTATCGATAGTTAAACTTTGCTCGTCCTGGCTTTGAACGCATTGATGCGATCCATCACCTTGTAGCTGTTGGGGTCGCGATACAATTTGTCTTCCGTGGTTTCAAAAATATCCGCATCCACATACTCGGTAACAAATACGTTGGAAGTGGCAACAACCCATAGGTTCACGGCTGCGCCGCGACGGCAATATTGCTCTTTGGCAAACAGCATCGCCATTTCTGCGTTGGGTGCATGCACGTTGCCCACGTGTTGGTGGTGTGTGCCGCGCTTCACTTGCTGAAACACCTCATAAGTCTCAAAATGCTCATGCACGTTGAGTTCACCAATTTTTGATTCGTCATCGAGTGCTGCGCGCTCGATGCGAGGGTCTAAAGATTTTACAATCATGATCGTCTCGTTGTTTCAGTTACCGATTATGCCAAAGGTGTTGCGTATACCGCGTCTTTGTTCATCAACGCTTTGCGTACCCAACGACCGTTTTCCTCAGCCATTCTGCGAACCGCCAAACGCTCTTTGTTGCAAGGTCCGTTTCCGTTGATGACCTGTTTGAAGGTTTCCCAGTTGGGTTCGGTGTATTCCCACTGTCCGGTTTCCTCGTTTTTGCGCAAGTTGGGGTCGGGGAGGGTTAAGCCCAAATCCCAAATCTTGGGGACGTACATGTTTAGGAAGGTCTGACGCATAGAATCGTTTGATCCCATTTTTACTTTCCAGCGCATCAAGATTTCAGAGTGTTGTGAAGCTTTGTCTGGCGGACCAAAGAAGTGCATGATGGGTTCCCACCAGCGGTTCAAGGCTTCTTGCACCATCGCACGTTGCACCGGTGTGCCTGTTGCCAAGAAAACCACGTTATCGTGTCCGTATTTCAAATGGAACGATTCCTCAGCACAGATGCGGTCTAAAGCCCTGCAATACGGACCGTAAGATCCTTTGCTGTTGGCCAACTGATTCACGATAGCCCCTGCATCAATCAACCAAGCAATGACAGCGCTATCGGCCCAAGTGGGAGCGGGGTAGTTGAATACGTTTGAATATTTGCTCTTGCCGTTGATCAGGTCGTTGGTCATGTCTTCCCGACTTTTACCCAAGGTTTCAGCGGCGCTATACAGCAATTGTGCGTGGCCCACTTCGTCTTGAACTTTTGCCATCAATGCCAATTTACGACGGAAACCAGGTGCGCGGGTAATCCACGTGCCTTCGGGCAATGAGCCGATGATTTCTGAGTGAGCGTGTTGCTCAATCATTCTCACCAACTGCTTGCGATACTCTTTGGGCATCCAATCTTTCGGTTCGATTTTGTCACCCGCAGCGATGCGTGCTTCGAACTCTGCCAATTTGATTGGATCTTCGTCGGCCAAAATGCTGTTCACTTTGTTGCCGTCATTTTCGATGTAAGCGTTTCCGTACATATGAATGTGTTTAGTTTTTTTGTAGTCCTGAAAGAATGAAATGGGTCAATTTTTCTGCAATTTCTTTGGGTTGCATTTCCCCTTGTGGGCGATACCATTCACCGACCCAATTGAGTGATGCGAGGATGGTGAGGGTGGCGAATTTGGGGTCAACGTCTTTGAATTCACCTTCTTCAAACCCAAGTATCACGATATCGCGAAATTCTTTTTCGTACAAGTCACGACGTTCGATGAATTGCGCGCGTTTGTCGTCTGATAAATGTCGCCATTCGTGCACAAACAGGTGCGATGCGTTGAGATCTTGGGTGAGAGCTTTGATGTGGCT
>CAJBVU010000210.1 GCA_903959115.1 uncultured Bacteroidota bacterium | reverse complement strand
TTTCGCCAAACTGAAGATATCCATCGCATAAAACGAACGGCTAGTAGGCCAATCTTATTAAACATGGTGTGAAATTAATAATTCTCGCCTTGACTTTTGGTAATAATAGCGCTACTTGAGTTAATATATAACGATTTCTTTCAATGTGAGATCTGTATTAATGACTTTCCACATGAATTTGACTGCAGTTGAGCGTGAGCCGTAAATTGAATTTATATTTTGATTGTTTACCTATAGCTGGTTTTATTCCAGATCGATGTTAAGGGGATCTCTATTAATCGGTTGGTGATCAGACGTTTTTCGTTGGTGGCACACAGGGTGATGCTGTCTTTGAAAGCCATAGATTCTATCTGTCCAACCGAAATAAAGCTGCCCAAAGCAATTTTTCGTTTGTTGCCGTTGAAGGGTTGATTGTTTGGGAAATCCCATAAAAGTTCCAGAAAGCCATTGCCTGATTTGTCGTATCCCACCAGTGCCAACCGATCTTGAAGCACAGCAGCGCCGGTGACCAGAAAGCCCAGCGAAAGGGAATCGCGAGCTGAAATACTGTAGCTGCCAGGTACAGCGGGGATCACATAGCGCTTGGTGACGCCATTGGACCAGCTTTTGGTAAAAATGTGAAGGCTGTCGCCCCAAAAAATCATCGCTTCACAATCATAAGGTGTGGTTTTTGCGCTCGGGGTGAATTGGGTTTGATCGGCATAAGAAAATGCAATGGTTTCGGCATCGATGCTATCGGTGACGTTGCTGCCCATCCAAGAATCAATGGTGAGTTTGAGGATTCTCAAGTCTCTTCTATCGCCATTGTTGTTGCCAAAATCACCGATGAATGCGAAATCGTTTGAGGCCGTTAAGTCCTCCCAATCGGTGTTGTTTTGGTTTCGCAATACGAGGGTCTGCTCGATGTTTCCCTTGCTGCTCAGGCGATAGATGGCTGGACTATTGCCGCCGTCGTTGTGCGTATACCATTGGTTTCGAATGAGCGCTAATCCCGAGGTCTCATTGAGGGTGTCGGACAGTTTTTGTACCAATATTTTGGGCGATATAAGTGTATTTGGGTACAGGCAAGAACCGTCGTTGTTGCGAGCAGCTGGATTATAGTTGCTGGCTTGCGGATCGGTACACCCTTTTTGCGCGTAGAGTGAGGAAGCGAGAAATCCGAGGGTGAACAGCAGGTGGCGCATCATCTGTTATGAGCGATGTTTCTGAATGTTAGGTTGATTCTGGGCTCGGAGATGCGTTTTTGGGCGGGGATTTGATGCAGCCAATGGTGTTGCATATCGCCTTGCATGAGCAGCAGTGAGCCTGATTCCAAATGGATAGAAAATTTGTTATTGGCTTCGGTTTTGTGTTTGAAATCGAACCTGCGGGTGGCGCCAAAACTCACCGAGGCGATGCTGGGATTGGGTCCGAGTTCTTTTTCATCGTCGGAGTGCCAGCCCATTTTGTCGCTCCCATCGCGGTAGAAATTGAGCAGTACACAATTGAAAGTGGCGCCATTGGAGAGGCTTTCGATGCGCGTTTTGATGGTGAGCAGGCTGGGTGTCCACGGGAAAGGTTGGTTCACCACGCCGCTGTATTTGTAGACGCAGTGTTCATCGCCATGCCAAGCGGTTAAACGGGGTGTGGGATGGGTTTTGCCAAAAAGTTTGATGTGTTCTTGTTTCCAGGGGATTTCTTCCTGGAGGGCATTCATCAGCAGGGATTGTTCTTGGGAATCGAACAGGAGGGGATGGTATTGCAGTTGCTCCGTGGAGGGCATTGGTATGGCCATCAATATACTTTGCCTTTTTCTAGAAGGTCGGAATATGCGTTATCCCAACTAGGGATTTGATCCGATTCGTAGCCATAAGTCCTTCCCGTGGCGATTTTGTGAAATGCTTTCATCGCTTTTAAGTGAGCGCCGCTGCGCATAAAAATCAACATGTGGTCACGACTTTCCCAAGCGGTGAGGGTGCATTGGAAGCCGCCTTTTCGTT
>CAJBVU010000209.1 GCA_903959115.1 uncultured Bacteroidota bacterium | reverse complement strand
GGCCATACCATCCACACGTTCCTTGGATGAAATTCAAACGGCATATCGAGCGGAGAGTTCGGCATTGTCTGAGGCCACGGTTGATTTTAACAGCAATAAGGATCAAATTGATCTATGGGAAACGACCTATAATGACCTAGGCAACTTGTCGGTTGGTTACGCAAAATCCCATGCGGCTTTTGACAAACTGATTGAGCAACTCGGTGCAATACCGCCCTTGCCAGAGGGATTTGAAAATGCCGCAGATTATATCAAACAGCTCAACGAACTCGTTGAAGTTCAAGAAATCCAAGCTGAATCCAACAACCAATTAATCAACAATTTAACTCGAATTCAAACGCAGTTAGACAATTTCGAAACCGATGCATTATCGTTAGAAGTACAACTTGAGTCACTACAATCCAAATTCGAACGGAAAATACAAGAATACAAGGCTCTGGAATTGGCGGAACGTAAACTCAAAGAAATCATAGAACAGAACCCTCACAATCCATTTGCGGATTTTGAGACGGAAACCGCGTCCATTTTTGCATCGCTTACTGGAAATCGATACACAGAAATCTTTAGAGAAGGAGAAGCACCCGTGGCGGTAAAAATGAACAGCAATGAAATTCCAACCGACCTACTGAGTGGAGGTACGGCAGCAAGTTTGGGCCTAGCGGTGCGATTGGCCTATGCAAAATTGTATTTAAAGACTTTGGATGGATTCTTTGTATTGGACGATCCGTTCACTGAAATGGACGAAGAACGAAGACTACTGGCAACCAAAACACTCATGCAGTTTGCATCTGAAAAACAAACCTTTTACTTCACCTGTCACCCCGTCCATGCCCATAGCTTTTCAAATGCACATCAAGTGGAATTGCGCAAGAATTGAGTATTTTTCAGTATTGGCTTGACATTCAGCACCTTAAGATTTATATTCGTTTTTCACATATTATCAAACTTTTATGACTAAAAAAATACATCAATCACTAAAAAATTTACTCATCGTTAGCTTTGCGTTAATCAGCAGTCAACTTTTAGGTCAAAATGGATTAAATTTTGATGGGACGGACGATCGCGTAAGTTGCGGAAACGACACCTCGCTACAAATCACGGGAAAATTTCTGACCCTGGAAGCATGGGTTTACCCCACCAGTTTCAAGACAAACCCCTGGGATTGCAACGTAATTTGCAAAGAAGACAATAGTTCAAACAACGGATATATGCTCCGTGTTGGCGGAACAGGTCAGCTCAACTTTGGCATGGGAAATGGCACATCAACTTGGGCGGAAAGAACATCACCCATTAACGTATTGGTCCTAAACAAATGGCAGCATATCGCCGGAACTTATGATGGCAAAAGAATGCGATTGTACGTTGATGGCAATGTCATTGACTCGATGGATGTCGCTACCTCGATTACCAACACCGCATCTGCAATCAACTTAACCATTGGCGACCATACGGGCACCTATCAAAGAAGGTATCAAGGGGTCATCGACGAAGTGCGTATTTGGAAGGCATGCAGATCTACCGCTGAGATTCGGGCCTATATGAACGATGAATTTTGTTCCTATCAAAAAGGTTTGAGGGCGTATTACAAGTTTAACCAAGGCACAGCAGCGGCTACGAATAGTTCCGTAACGAGCCTAACCGACTATTCGGGTTTTAAAAACAAAGGAACGCTGCAAAATTTGGCATTGACGGGTTCTAGTTCCAACTGGGTTATAGGAAAATCCATGAAGCGCGCTTCTACCCTTTCTACGCTTACCATTACCGCTTGCGATCGTTACACATCGGCATCCGGAAAATTCAAATGGTCCACCTCTGGAACCTACTATGATACAATTCAAACCTCGATGAGTTGCGATAGTGTCTTGAAATATGTCCTTACCATCAAAAAGAAAACCAGCAGCTCAATGAAGGCATTTGATTGCAAGAGTTTCAAAAGCCCAAGTGGTCTATACACATGGACTAAAACAGGAACCTATATCGACTATTTAACCAATTCTATTGGATGCGATAGCGTGATCACCGTCTACCTCAAAATTGGAGCGCCTATGGATAGCATAAGCCTAAGCAATTGCTACAAGGTGACGAGCCCGAGTGGCAAAAAGATATATACTCAATCAGGCCGATATTTCGATACTTTAGTGAGCTACAGAGGCTGCGACAGCATGGTTATCGTTAAAGCGACCATCTTTAACAGCACATCGAGCGAAGTAAATGCTGCCACCTGTCGTAGATATTTTTCACCCTCTGGAAAAGTGTACAAAACTCCTGGAACGTATTACGATACTTTGGTAAACTACTTGGGCTGCGACAGTATCATCAAAACAAATTTCAGCATCATTGCAGGACGAAGGACGATTATTCGAAGTGCTTGCGCTGAATTCAAGAGCCCGAGCGGAAATTACACTTGGAACAAATCAGGCGATTACCTAGATACATTGGTGAATTATCAGGGCTGCGATAGCATTGTTACCGTTAAATTGACGATTTGGGAGCCAGGTAGAGACACCATCAACACATCGGTTTGTAGAAGTTACATCTTGCCAAACAGCAAAAAATTGATCGACAAATCTGGGGTATATTATGAGGTGTTGAAGAATTGGAAAGGTTGCGACAGTATCATCACTTACATTCTAACTGTTAAACTGGTAGACGACTATGTAGTTCACAATGGCTCTTTACTTACTGCTAGGAATACAAATGCGCAATATCAGTGGCTCAATTGCAGTCAGGGCTACAAAATCATAGACGGTGCGACATCTAGAAGTTACATTGCTCCGGCGAATTTGATTTATGCGGTAGAGTTAACGGAAGGCGGATGTAAGGACACATCAGATTGTGTGCAGGTAACCAATGCCGCCGTTTCAAAAATCAACGCATCCGGTATTCAAATCCACCCCAACCCTTCCAATGGCTTGATTCAAATTCAACTCTCTGATGAATTAATCAATGTTAGCGCTGCAATTCAAATATGGAGCATTACTATTTACAATTCAGCGGGCGCAATTGTCTACAAAAAACTGTCACAGCCTATTCAAAATACGACAATAAATCTTGGAGAAATCCCTGGAATCTATTTTGTACAAATAGAAACTGCCGCTGGATTGCTATCAAAAACAGTTATTGTCAACTAGTATAT
>CAJBVU010000208.1 GCA_903959115.1 uncultured Bacteroidota bacterium | reverse complement strand
TCTATTACCCCATGAATGAGGGAAAGGGCAAATCGTTTTCCGATGTTGCGCTGGGGAAGGTATCAAACGGGGTCAATACCCAATGGGCCTATGATCGCGGTGATAAATTGAATCGGATGTTTCAATCCTACACGGAAAAACCCAACATTACATTGCTGTCGGGGACTTACAACAAAACGGTAAGCAACATTTTGCAACGAGATTCGATTGTGAGGAACCCCAATGGCATCGACCGTTATATGGTTGTTGACAATTCGAAATCCAAAATCGTGACGCATGATTTGTTAAAAATCGATTCGAGTTTTTCTTTGTTTGAAGCCCGTAAATCTTGGGTTTACAATGGCGATAACGGGAAATTGAAGGACTCAATCGTCAATAAGTCACAAGGTTCCATCGATGTCTCAAGCCTAAGTTACTCCCTGCGATTCCCGTGGTTCAATGAATTGGTGTCGTTTGTCACGCCCTATGGAATCAATTTGGATTTGGGGATGGCGGGTAAAAGTTGGTACCTCGATATGACGGATTATGCGCCGCTGCTTAAGGAAAATAAGCGACTTGTTGTGGCTATGGGCGGACAGAATCAGGAACAAATGGAGATGGAGTTTTTGTTCATTGTGGGGACTCCGGCTCGACCTGTTTTGGAGTTCAATCAGCTTTGGCAGGGCGGTGCGCGTATGGGAGGCCCTGGCATCAACAGTATTTTGAATAATTCTGTTTTCGCTCCAATGAATGTCCCTTTGCTGTCCAATGCCAAATCGTTCAAGTTGCGCTCTACCATCACGGGGCACGGTTCTGATGGCGAGTTTGAGCAAAATGGAGGTGTAATTACCCATACTTTGAACGTGGCGGGCAATGCGATGAGTTGGAATTCTGTTGTTGATTGTTCTGTAAATCCGATGATTGCCCAAGGCGGTACTTGGCTGATTCCACGTCAGGGCTGGTGTCCTGGACAGCGGTCAAAGCTCATCGAGCATGAAATCACAAAGTGGGTGACCCCCGGAAAAATGGAAACCATCGATTATGAAATTTCGCAGCCTACGAAATCAGGCGATTACAGGTATATTGTTGCGCATCAGTTAATTAGTTATGGTGATTTGAGTTTTAATAACGATGCAAAAATCATTCAAGTGGTAAAGCCAACCAAGGACTACGAGTATTCCAAAACCAATCCCATTTGTTCTCAGCCGGTGATTTTGGTCCAGAATATGGGTAAAACAGAAGTTAGGACCTTGCAATTTACTTATTGGGCGAATAACGCTTCGGTGAAGCAAGTTTGGCATTGGGCGGGTAATTTGGCATCGCTTGATACGGTGAGCATTACACTGCCTACATGGGGTTTGTGGGATAACGGGATGTTGCCATCGAACAATGTTTTTCATTGTGAAATTTCTGAAGTCAACGGTCAGCCCGATGCGTATCCTATGAATAGTAAAGCCTCGACCCCGGTTGCGATGCCTGATGTTTTGCCAGCCAATTTTAAGATTGAGTTTAGAACCAATAATTACCCCAAGGAAAATTCAATTACTTTGCTTGATCTGGACGGGAAGGTGGTTCTTCGCGATTCGTTTACTGTGGCCAATAAAACTACAGTTTACCCTTTGAGCCTGAATGGTTGCTATAAGTTAATTGTAAACGATTATGGTCTGGATGGTTTGTATTGGTGGGCAAATACGGCGCAAGGGACTGGTTTTGCTCGTTTGAGAAATGGCAATACCAATGCCTTGATTAAAACGTTCAATGCCGATTTTGGTAGCTTTTTTGAATACAATTTCACCACCAATTATGCGCTGAAAACCTCGGAATTGGACTTTGGTAATACAATCAATGTCTACCCAAACCCGGCGACAAATAAATTCAGTTTGGAAGGGGAAGGTCTCGAAAATGCGAGGGTTGAGGTGTTTAATGTAATTGGTGGAATGGTTGATTCTAGGGCGATTCTAAATCAGAAATCCATAGATTTCAATACGGAAAATTGGAACCCGGGTGTTTATGTGGTTGAGATTACCCAGGGGAGTTTGAAGGCGACCAAAAAGGTGGTGGTTTACTAATTGTCACTGTTGGATGAGGATATCGAAGTCAATATTCCCCCGAGTAGATTGTCGACGGTGAGCTGATCCCAAAAACTGATAAAAATCAGTTTTTGGGATGGCCGACGTCATGGTTATTATGCCTCCCATGGGTGCAATTTGCACCCATGGGAGGCGTAACTGTTGATACACATATTTGTTATCATTGCGGAACGGAAACACGGAGAGTTATCCAATTTGATTACAAAGATTTTTGCTGCGATGGCTGTAAATCGGTATATCAATTGCTATCGCAAAATGAACTTTGTCAGTACTATGAATTAAACAACAACCCCGCCGCCAATCAAGCATTGGGGTTTGATGTTTCTAAAGGAACCCACGCGCACAAATTTGCCTTTTTAGACAATCAGAAAATCGTAGAGCGATTATTCGTTTATCAAAGCAAAACCGACAATCATATCGTATTTTATCTGCCACAGGTCCACTGTAGTTCCTGCGTTTTCTTGCTAGAGAATATCCATAAATTATCGCCCGGTGTGTCCATGGGGGAGCTGAATTTTTCTCAAAAGCAACTCAAGGTGTCTTTCGATCCCAATTTGACCTCAGCCAGAAAAATTGCCCATTTTTTAACCGCCATTGGTTACGAACCCTATTTTAGCTTGAGCGACCTTGGTGAAAACGAGGTAAAATCGAATAAAATTAGTGGCGAATCTAAATTGCGATTGGTTCGATTGGGTGTTGCTGGCTTTTGCTTTGGTAACATTATGTTGCTCAGTTTTCCTGAGTATTTTCAGTGGGGTAGTGCGGATTTGGATGGCTTGAAACCCTATTTTCTGCTACTAAATCTGCTATTGATTCTGCCTGTGATGTTCTTCAGTGCCCAAGAATTCTATGCGCTTGCTTGGGGCGGTTTGAAAAAGAAATATCTTACCATTGACCTTCCCATCGTTCTGGCCATGCTCATCACTTTCGGTCGTAGCTTGTTCGAAGTGTATTACCATTTGGGACCTGGGTACTTCGATTCCCTGAGCGGGATTGTGTTTTTTATGCTCTTGGGTCGATATCTACAAGACAAAACCTATCAACGCATCGCCTTTGATAGAGATTATACTTCCTATTTCCCATTAAGTGCCGCGGTTTGGAAGGGGGGCAAAACGATGAATGTCCCCCTCTCTGACATCCAAAAAAACGATGAATTAATCATTCACAGCCAAGAATTGATTCCGGTGGATTCAAGATTGGCCCATGGCACAGCCCAAATTGATTACAGTTTTGTGACAGGTGAAAGTTCTCCGGTGATAGTAAATATTGGCGAGTGGTTGTATGCTGGTGGACGACAATTATCGGGGAGTATTCGCGTGATTGCCGAGAAGTCAATGGCCCAAGGATACTTGGTTTCGTTGTGGAATAAATCGTCGCAAAAGTCCCTCGATGCAAAATCCGGTATCGAAAACGACTTTGTACATCGAGCCAGTCAGTGGTTTACGATGGCGCTTTTTATCATCGCAATATCAACCGGAGTTTATTGGAAATTTACAGATCCAAC
>CAJBVU010000207.1 GCA_903959115.1 uncultured Bacteroidota bacterium | reverse complement strand
TATTCAAATACGCATCTACAATCGCAAATGCCTTTTCCTGACTAATAAAACGGGCTGGCAAACAAATCACATTGGCATTGTTATGCTGCTTCGCCAAACTGCTGATTTCAGGCTCCCAACAAAGCGCAGCCCTCACACCCTTGTGCTTATTGGCCGTAATACAAACGCCGTTACCGCTACCACATATCAAAATACCGCAGCAAGCGCTACCATCAGTAACCGCCGTTGCCACCTTGTGCGCATAATCGGGATAATCAACACTGTCCGCAGAATCCGGACCCATGTCGGCCAATCCATACCCCTTTTCAAACAGGTATTCGATCAATTCATTTTTCAATTCGAATCCAGCATGATCCGACCCCAAAGCAATGGTTTTATTGTTCATTTTCTCGATTTTTTTCAACTCGTTTGGCCACTTGGATTCCAATAAAATACAACCCCAACAAAGGTGTTCCAAGCAACAACTGACTAAACATATCTGGCGATGGCGTTGCAACCCCGGCAATTAAAAAGATGACCACAACTGCATAGCGCCAATTCTTTTTCAAAAAAGCAGAACTCACGATACCCAAACGGGCCAAGATATAAATCAACACAGGCAACTCAAACACCAACCCCGTTGCCAAACTCATAAAAGTAACAAAACCGGTAACGCTAGATATCGTAATGATATTTTCGATTTTGGGACTCAATGAATAACCCAACAAAAAGTTGGAAGCCAATGGCACCAAAAAGAAATAGGCGAAAAACAATCCCGTAAAAAATAACAACGACACCACACCCAAACTACGTCGGGTTTTCTGAATCTCTTTCTGACTTAACGCCGGGCGAATAAAGCTCCAAACTTGATAGATAATATAAGGAAAAGCGACCACAAATCCAACTACAAACGATATTTTAAAGGCACTAACAAACTGACCTTGAATCTGTTGACTTTGCATTACCAGCGGCGGAGGCGTCCAACAAAGGGCATCGGAATTCATCAAAAAATGACCTGCTTTGCAAAAAAAGCGATATCCAAAAAAATCAGGACTAAATGGACTCAGTACGATAATTTCAAAGAGTTCCTCTACATAAATAAATCCGAGTACGGTACCAATCAGCACAACAACGGCCACACGAAACAAGCGCTTGCGCAACTCATCGATATGGTCAAAAAAGCCCATATTTTTCTCATACGGGTAAACTTCTTCTGGCTGATCTAAAGGCATGAAATCTGAATCTATTTTCTAATTACATCAACATACCGCCACAAACAGAAAGTGTCTGCCCGGTTACGTATCCACTCATATCACTGGCCAAGAACAAGCAAACATTGGCAACATCTTCTGGCGATCCACCGCGCTTCAATGGAATAGATTCTGCCCACTGCTTGCGGACATTTTCATCCAACGCATGCGTCATTTCCGTTTCGATAAACCCTGGAGCCACTGCATTGCAACGCACGTTTCTACTTCCCAATTCCTTGGCGATACTCTTGGTAAAACCAATCATTCCCGCTTTTGATGCTGCATAATTGGCCTGACCCGCATTGCCCATCACCCCAACGACCGAAGTCATATTTATGATACTGCCCGCACGATTTCCCAAAAAATGCTTCAAAAATGCTTTTGTCAGGTTAAAGGCCGACTTCAAATTGGTATTTATAACATCGTCCCACTGCTCTTCTGTCATTCTCAACATCAATGTATCACGCGTAATTCCCGCATTATTAATCAAACAATCGATCTTTCCAAAATCCGCTATCACGGTTTCTGCCAATGCCATACTTTGATTAAAATTGGCCGCATCCGACTGATATCCTTTAACTTTCACACCGTAAAGGCTTGTTAATTCTTGTTCAAAAGCCATCGCTTTCTCTACGGAAGACGCATAGGTAAATGCAATATTGCAACCGTTTTTAGCGAAAATTTCGGCGATGCCTTTGCCAATTCCACGGGAGGCACCTGTAATCAGAGCTGTTTTTCCTTGAAGCATGCTGCGAAGATAACTTATCTTCGCGAAATGCCCCATTGGTTAGATACGGGAATTGAGTATTTAAAAGGTGTTGGTCCGCAACGGGCCGAAGCCTTAAAGAAAGAGCTCGGCATCTTTACCCTCGGCGATTTATTAAGTCATTACCCGTTCCGCCACGAAGACCGCTCCCAAACCTATACTATAACGTCTCTGAGGGGAGATGACATTTGGGTTCAGCTGCAAGGACGAATTCGTCCGATTGGAATCACGGGCGCCGGCCAAGGCCGGCGCTTCATAGCTATCCTTTCCGATGGCACCGCTGAATTGGAACTCGTCTGGTTTAAAGGCATCAACTACATCGAACGATTCCTAAAACCCGGCGAAACCTATCGAGTCTATGGAAAAATCAATAACTTCAAAGGCAAAATCTCCATCGCCCACCCCGAACTCGATGTCGTAAACACCCAAAACCCCAGCCAAGCACTCAACCTCGTCCCCATTTACCCCCTCACCGAAGGCCTGAGAAGAAAAAAACTCGAGAACAAATTCCTGGTCACCGCCGCCCAAAATGCCGTCAACAACCCCGGTTACGATATCCCCGAAAACCTCCCACAATCCATTCTTCATAAATATAAGTTTATAGGCAGGAAAGAAGCCATCAAAGAACTTCACTTTCCGCAAAATTTGGCGAGACTGGAAGAAGCAAAACGTCGACTCAAATTTGAAGAACTCTTCTATCTACAACTGCGACATCTAATGCTCAAAGGATTCAGGAATCGGACTTATAAAGGTTTGATTTTTGATTCAGTTGGACAGTATTTCAACGAGTTTTATAACAACCACCTACCCTTTGAACTTACCGGCGCCCAAAAAAGAGTGCTCAAAGAAATTAGAAACGACCTAAAAACGGGTTTACAGTCGAATCGATTGCTACAAGGCGATGTGGGCTCGGGAAAAACGATGGTAGCAATGCTTACGATGTTGCTCGCAATCGACAATGGCTATCAAGCATGTATGATGGCACCCACAGAGATCTTGGCCACCCAGCATTACTTTTCACTCCATGAATGGGTTGAAAAACTGGGACTTCGCATCGAAATACTTACCGGCTCAACGACCAAGAAAAAACGCGAAGCCCTAATTTCCGATCTCCAAGAAGGCAAAATCCATATCCTTGTTGGCACCCACGCCCTCATCGAGCAGGATGTAAACTACAAACAACTCGGCATGGTTATCATCGACGAACAACATCGTTTTGGTGTAGCACAACGTGCGAAACTCTGGAAGAAAGGACAAGTGCTACCGCATATTTTGGTCATGACAGCCACCCCGATTCCGAGAACTTTGGCGATGACGGTTTATGGCGACCTCGACGTGAGCGTGATTGATGAAATGCCGGTGGGTAGAAAACCGATTATCACGGTACACCGACAAGAATCGATGCGACCTGCAATTATGGAATTTTTACGCACTGAAATCGCCAAAGGCAGACAAGTATATTATGTTTTTCCGCTAATCGAAGACAGCGACAAATTGGATTTAAACAGTTTGATGAGTGGATTTGATATGGTAAACGAATACCTCCCCCCGCCTCAATTCAAATACAGCATCGTTCACGGAAAACTCAAAGCAAAAGAAAAAGAATCGGCGATGAACCTATTTAAAAATCATCAAACCGACATTTTGATTGCAACAACTGTGATTGAAGTGGGTGTGAATGTACCCAACGCATCTGTAATGGTGATTGAAAACGCGGAACGATTTGGCTTGGCCCAGCTGCATCAGCTCAGAGGTCGAGTAGGCCGTGGAAATGAACAAAGCTATTGCGTGCTGATTACCAAACCCGGACTCAGCGAAAACGGATATAAACGTATATCTACCATGGTAAGGACCAACGACGGTTTTGAGATCGCGAAAGTGGATTTAGAATTGCGTGGACCTGGAGAACTCGATGGAACCAAGCAAAGTGGGGTACTAGAATTAAAACTCGCCGATATCCGTCATGATGAATCCATCTTAATTGCAAGCCGAGTAGAAGCCCAAGAATGGCTAGGGGCTGACGAATTATTGGCTCAACCTGAAAGTGAACCCATCCGAAACGAGCTCAAGAAAATACCGCATCGAACGGTGTGGAGTAAAATTTCATAGAAATTTCGTAAAACAAGAACGGCATTCCACATTGCTTCAGTAATTTCACGACATCAAACTATGAATCTCTTCTCAGAAATCGGGCGATACATCATTTTCATGAAATACGTTTTTAAACGCCCCGAAAGAGGTCGTGTATTTTGGTCGATGCTTACCCGCGAAATGAACCTTATTGGGATTGAATCCTTGGTCGTAGTTATCTTAATTGCCCTTATTACCGGCGCCGTAACTACGGTTCAAACTGCCAGTCAGTTGGCTTCTGATTCAGGTGTCCTACCTCCAAGTTTATTCCCAATGGAAATCGTAGGATCTGTTGTGGGTAGTAGTTCGATATTAGAAATTGCACCTACCATCACCTGTTTGGTATTGGCTGGGAAAATTGGCGCCAACATCGCTTCGGAAATTGGCAATATGCGGGTGAGTGAGCAAATTGATGCCTATGAAGTGATGGGAATCAATTCTATTGGATTTGTATCGCTGCCAAAAATCCTCGCTGGAGTAATTATGATTCCTTGTTTGATTTTGGTGAGTGTCTTTTTGTTGATGGTAGGCGGACTTATCGCTGCAAAACTCACGGGAATCATGACGATGGATCAATATGTTACCGGCCTACGAAGTTCATTTGTACCGCATTACGTAAATGTATTGATGGTAAAAGGCTATATTTTCTCATTCATCATCACAAGTATGAGTGCATTCCAAGGTTATTACACCAAAGGAGGAGCATTAGAAGTTGGGGAAGCTGGAACCAAGGCTGTAACCCGAATTTGCGTCACCATCTTGGCTTTCGACTTAATTATCGCCAAATTATTGCTCTAATATGATTCAACTGGTAGATCTTAATAAATTTTATGGAGACAAACATGTCTTGCGAAATATCAATGCGAATTTTTACCCTGGAGTAGCAAATTTGGTCATCGGTGCCAGCGGCGGCGGTAAAAGTGTTTTGGTAAAAACTATGGTGGGACTAGAAACACCAACGAGCGGACAAGTACTATTTGAGGAGCAGGACTATCATAACCTAGAATACGATAAGCAACAAGCCCTTCGAAGGGAGATTGGCATGTTGTTTCAAGGTACTGCCTTGTTTGATTCCTTAACAGTAGAACAGAATGTAGAATTCCCTTTGTTAATGTTCAGCGAAATGAGCAAAGAAGAGAGAATGGAACGCGTGAATCTCTGTCTTTCTAAAGTCAACCTGCACAATGCCAACCAAAAGGTGCCCTCAGAGATTTCTGGTGGAATGAAAAAACGTGTCGGCATCGCCCGAGCCATCGCCCTACCAATCAAATATTTATTTTGCGATGAGCCCAATTCTGGATTAGACCCTCTCACATCTCGTGTGATTGATAATTTACTTCACGATATTACTAAGGAATTTGGCATCACCACAATCATCAATAGCCACGATATGAAAACCGTGAAAGACATTGGTGAACACATTGTATTCATGCATCAAGGCCAGAAATGGTGGGAAGGCAGCAAAGAGGAATTGCCTGAAGCGCAAAAATCCAACCCAGAATTGAATGCTTTTGTGAAAGCAAGCTTTTAAGGAAGGCTCTAATCAACCCAATAAGTAAGCTTCTTGTAAGCCCCCAAAAGAAATTACTTCTCGATTTTCACTCGCTTTAACGGCAAGCGATTGGTGACATCATTCCCCAACCCTTTTACCCAAGGATGCATAAGTCGAATACTCTTGTCGTAATACAACGGAATCACAGGAACTTGACTCATCAAACGAAGGTTTGCGCGAAAAATGTCGTCTGAGCGATCTTTACTCCCACCCGATTCAATCGCCTCGTATATCGCATCAAAATCGGCATCTACAAAATGTGTATAGTTGGGCCCATTTGGCGATAAAAATTTCTGATAAAAACAGGCCAAATAATTTTCAGCATCGGGATAATCCGCAATCCAAGAACCGCGAAACAGCATCAACTTCCCCTCATTGCGCAGCTGCCTTAACATACCACCGGTTTGAATATCTACTTTAATATTGATGCCAATCCTACTCCAGGCCTCCTGCAAATAGACCATCATATCCAGGTAATCTGCGGTAGTAGATAGCGATATAACTGGCTTCACCTTCATTTTGGAATACTCACTTAATGCAAATTCCGCTTTGGCGTCCTGCTTACTCTGAGTCATCGAATCAGTCAATACGCTAATCTGATTGGGATTCAATTGAGGAGGAACAAAACCATATTCACCGGGGGTTCCCAGTCCGTTGCGAAAGAATTGAACGATGGCTTTTCTATCGATCGATAATTCAAGCGCTCTTCGGAGGTGTACATCCTGTAAATAATTCACCTTCCCTGCCTGATCGCCCAAATAGCATCCAATGTATTCGGTATTCAAAAAAGGTGTAATCAGTGTCTTTAATCGCTGATTGTATTTGGGCTTCAACTGGGCATTGGTCGTTAGTAATTCGTCCTTAAACGACGATTCTAATCCATTGAAAAAATCATAAGACCCTGCCAAAAACTGCATGAACGCCGTTTGCTTATTCTTTACAAACGAAACATTGATGGCATCTAAATAAGGTAAGGATACCCCTGCGCTATCTTTTTCATGGTAGACATCGTTTTTTCGAAGTACCAATTTGATTTGCTCCTCCCATCGCTTGAGATAAAATGGACCCGTTCCAATTGGATTTCTGGCCAAAACCGCCTTTTCAGTGCTTTTATATTCAACCGGGACAACAAACCCATAATTGGTCGCCAACAAGTTCAACAGCGATGCAACTGGTCTAAGCAAGTGAATTTGAAAAACCGTATCATTCAATGGGACAAATACTTGACTCAAATTGCTATCGATTTTATCTGCAAAAATCCAAGCACCAGGGGAAGCAGATTTGGGATCGGCGATGCGAGACAAGCTAAAGGCAACATCTCGCGAATTGACCCTTCGATGGGTAACTTTTCCACCAAGATCCGGAAAACAAAACTGCGCATCGCGGCGCAAATGAAAAGTGTATATTTTTTTATCCTCCGAAATTTCCCAATGATCCGAAAGCGCTGGAACGACCTGTAATTGGGGGTTTAGGTCAACGAGACCATTAAAAATCTGAGAAACAATCCAAATTTCCGACTGCGATTTTACATACGCGGGATCCAACGTGGTGACAGATTCATCTTCATTGTAATGAAACACCATGGAAGGAGATTTTTTATCAACATTTTCACAACCAAGAATTCCCAAAACTGTGAATAAAAGGCAAAGACCCAACGAACGAAATTCACCCCGCTTGGAGATAAATTTGTTGTCCGTCAAAAACGCAATAGGGTCTTTTATTCCAAACATAGGTTGTTGCAATCGTCTCAGCAAATGTATGGATTACCCAAATGAATGTGCGAGGCTTGGCGGAATTTGAATTAACATATCATTGACAATTTAGAACACACAACGTAAAAGAACATACAATGGGAAAAATCATCGCCATCGCAAACCAAAAAGGAGGGGTTGGAAAAACCACCACCGCAATCAATCTAGCGGCTAGCTTAGCTGTCCTAGAGTACAAAACGTTGCTGGTTGATGCCGATCCCCAAGCAAACTCTTCCTCTGGTGTAGGCTTTGACCCTAAAAACATTCGCTTGGGTTTATATGAATGCTTGGTTCAGGAAATCCATCCGCAAGATGTTATCCTGGCCACCAATACCCCATTTTTGGACCTACTACCATCCAACATCGACCTAGTTGGTGCTGAAATCGAGTTGCTAGATATGCCAAACCGTGAACGCATTATGCAGGGGGTATTAAAGTCGATCCAAGGCAACTACGACTTTATCATTGTCGATTGCTCACCTTCCTTGGGATTGATCACCACAAACGCGCTGTGTGCGGCTAATAGCGTAATCATCCCTGTGCAGTGCGAGTATTTTGCATTGGAGGGATTGGGAAAACTATTGAATACGATTAAAATCGTTCAGAATCACTTGAACAAGCACCTTGAAATCGAAGGGATATTATTAACTATGTACGATGGTCGTTTGCGTTTGTGCAACCAAGTGGTTGAGGATGTGAAAACGCATTTCCAAGACATCGTATTTGATTGCATAATACAAAGAACTACAAAATTGGGCGAGGCACCGAGCTTTGGCGTCCCTGTGATTCATCACGATGCGGACAGCAGAGGTTCTATCAACTATTTAAACTTGGCAAAAGAAGTATTAATCAAAAACGGTCACATCAAAGCAGAAGCGGAATTGGCATGAACACTATAAAGAAAAAAGCAGGCTTGGGTCGTGGTTTGAGCGCCCTTTTAGAAAACGCAGACACCGATATCACCAGCGCAGGTGGAAGTGCATTGGCAGGTTCGGTTTCACTTATTCCGATTTCTCACATTGAGGCCAACCCCTTTCAACCCCGTACCGAATTCAACGCTGAACAACTAGCGGAACTTTCAGAGAGTATAAAGGTTCACGGCGTAATTCAACCCATCACCGTTAGGAAAATGGGATTCGATCGCTACCAACTGATTTCTGGCGAACGCAGAACTAGGGCAAGTGTTCTTGCCGGAATGACGCAAATCCCAGCTTATGTAAGGGTTGCTAACGATCAAGAAATGCTAGAAATGGCACTGATCGAAAACATCCAGCGCAGTGACTTGAACGCCATTGAGGTTGCGATGAGCTATAAGCGATTACTCGAAGAGTGCAATCTAAAACAAGAAGAATTGGGCGAGCGCGTAGGAAAAGACAGAACCACTGTAAACAACTACCTCCGATTGCTTAGACTCCCCGAATCCATTCAACTGGGAATCAAACAAGGTTTGGTATCGATGGGCCATGCTAGAGCCATGATCAATATGGACGATGCGGTGGATCAAATGGAACTATATCAACAAATCATCACCAATAATTTAAGTGTTAGAGACGTTGAAGGCCTAGTCAAAGCCAAGAAGAATGGCAATTCCATTAACGTATCCATGGGAGGCACCGATTGGGATCCGGAAATCGATAGAATTACAGCAGCCTTTTATGAGAAGCTGAGGGCTGCCGTTCACCTAAAGACCGCAGGTCGTGGCAAAGGCAAAATAATCATTTCCTACAAAAGCAAAGACGACTTAAATCGTATTTTGGGACTAATTCAATCCTAATGAAATCAAGGCGAGGCGGGCTATTTACAAAAAACCATTTTGGGGGACTGATACTAGCGCCTTTGTTATTTCTGCTTCCAAATTTTGCGCTGTCTCAAATTGCTTATCAGCCAATTTATTTGGCCGATTTTTCAACTCCCATTGTATTGAGTCATTCCGGCGGAGTCACACCAGATAATCCGTATCATTTCAATTTAAGTCTTGGAAAAGTTGGAAACCAAAATCACTCATCACCTTTGTATCAATCCCTGTCTGCGGGCGATACACAAGTCAATAGGACTCATTCGCCCAAAAAAGCAACCATCATGGCCAGTGCATTGCCGGGCAGTGGACAGATTTATAACCAGAAATACTGGAAAGTCCCAATTGTATATGCCGGATTGGGAGCCAGCGTTTGGGCTATCGGACATTTTCGCAGTGAGATGAGGGTGCTAAACGACAGTATTTCAAGCATTTTTGGGGCTGGAAAAACCCCAAGCGCACAACTCATTGCCGATAGAGATCAGCAGCGAAGTAGGCGCGACATTGCCATTTTATGCCTTGCCGGGGTTTATATTTTTCAAGTAATCGACGCCACGGTTGATGCGCATTTTTTCAAGTTCAACATCAACGAGAACATTGGATTGCGCGTTAGCCCCACTCCTTCTAGAACGTTGGCGCTGCAATACAAATTCTAATACCCAATCACAGATATGTCTCGGATCGACCAAATACGCCAATTTCTTCAGGATAGTCCAAACGATTCCTTTTTGCGCTATGCATTGGCGCAGGAATTACAAAAACAGGGTGATGTAGAGGCGGCGAAGGAAGCTTATTTGTGGCTAACCGACAATCAACCGAGTTATGTAGCCACTTATTATCATTTGGGTAAGTTATTGATAGCCCAGGGGGAAAAGGAGGCGGCCTTGGCGTGGTTCAATCT
>CAJBVU010000206.1 GCA_903959115.1 uncultured Bacteroidota bacterium | reverse complement strand
TTCGTTTTGCGTACTAAATAACATCCATCCTATTGCATCAATTATGAATGCTCATTGTATGGCCTTGGTTGAATTACCAAAACGACATCATATTTGTTTCCTACAAAAATAAAGAAAGCCCCGCAGAACCTGCGGGGCTTTCTCAGCTTTATTCTAGATTTAAAAATTAAGGGGCTTTGCGAATTACGTTCACCGAACCATTCACCTTGTTAATCTTATCTTTTCCTTTGAATTGATATGTCAACTGGTAGAAGTAAGTTCCAGATGGAACTTCAGCACCGTCATTGTTCACCTTACCATTCCACTTAAATCCTGGATCTGAAGATTCAAATACGCGCTCACCATATCGGTTGTAGATGCGCAATTCAAATAACGACTGACCTGCAATTGGAACACGGAATTCATCGTTCTTTCCATCACCATTTCCTGGTGTGAATACGTTGGCCAACAAAATGAATTGGTTCACATAGACTGGCTTACAAATGGTATCCTTACATCCAGTTGAATTGGTTACTTCTAAACAAATCCAGAAAGTATCAGTACCACTGTAAGATGCACTTACAATTTTATCACTTCCAGCATAATCAACAATCAATGGCTCTTTGGTCAATTTGATGTTGCTCTGGTGATTGTAACCCCAACGCCATTGTGTTCCATTGACATCTGTTCGTGTATAGGTATAATCCGGCGTCTTAGACGAGTCAATTGTGAAGTTCGAAACAACAGAATCTACAAGGAAAATAATATCACCCATTACAGTAGGACACCATGGCCTTGGATGACTAGGATTGTAGTCTGCGAAGTGCGATACCCTAATCTGACCTGGCGTGGTAAATCTCCATGCCATCTTTTTCTTATCTGTTGTAATCGTATCAACCTGACCTGTACTCAAATTCTCGAATCTCCACTTATACGATTTCAAAATTGTATCTGAATTATCGGTAAAATAGTTACTATCACCCGCACAAATAGCCATTTTGAGCACCAAACCTCGGACAGAATCACGCGGCAATACCGTTACGATAAATGCCTTTTGCGATGGGGTATCAGGGAATGTAGCTGGACAGAACTTGCGGATGTTAGGAGGCAATATCAAAGAGTCATACTGCTCCAAGAATACCCAATATTTACCAGGTTTCTTATATGTATGCCACAAGAACTGATCTTTCTTGTTATCTATCTTACCATCACCCCAGAACCATGTCCAATCAGATTTGCTAGACGCCGTATCTGTCAAATTGGTAAACTGCAAACTATCACCTTCACAAATAGTAATTTCATTTCCAGCTTTTGTTGTGAATTCAAATTTAGGACGTGGACCAGGAATCAAAATCCAACGACTAAACGTATCCTCACAACCTTGGTCAGTCTTCAAACGATATTGAATTTTAAACCATCCGTTACGGGTGTATTTGTGTCCAATACGGTCAGGCAAACCTGATTGATTAGAAGCAGCTCTCTTGAACAAGTTATTCGATGAATCACCCCAATCAATAAACCACTCTTTGATATAGTCACACTGCATTGGTGTTGGACCATTACAATTCTTCATCGCCCAACTACATGGGTCATGCATAATTGAACTATCAAAGAATTCAATTGTAGAGTTACAAGAAGGAACAGTTACATTCAGATTAAACCTAACATCCAAACGAGTAATGAATAATTTACGAGTAATTGTATCCATACAACCAGTGCTATCACCTGCGATGTTTCTAAAGACATATACCCCTGAATCATCTTTGTAATACTTAGCAACGGATCCACCGCCTCCTAAATCAACCCAAGGAGACACAGTTGAACCTACACCAGTACCACCCCAAGGCTGTCCGCCAAAGATTGTAATTGGCTTAGTTGCATCGTCATCTGCTTTGTTCCAATCCCACTTGGTGAAAGGCTCGCGGTTTGGCTTACCCTGTGCTGTTTCAGCCTGACGTGTTGGATCTCTCCAATAGTCTGTGAAATCCCATGTTCCAAAGTTAATTGGGTCTGGGTGGAACATTTTATACTTAGGCAAAGCCTTCAAGCTCGTTGCCTGATCTTGACAGATAATACTATCTGGCAATTCCAACTCCATTGCAAAACCAACCAATACTGGGAATGCAGCAATGTCATCACACTTTCCGTTGGATGAAGTCATCGATACACTCACCAAATGATATCCAACCCATTTAGGAATGAAACGATATGATGGATAATCTACACCACTTACTTTATTAATGTCAGTAGGACGAATTGTTGTATCGCGATAATGCAAAATCGTCGTACTGTCTTTATTCGGAATGAAATAGTAGCGAATGAATCTACCAAAACCAGTGGTATCAATACAACCATAAGCACCCGTCGCTGGCTGACCAATAACGCCTTTGTTATTCCAAATCATTTGGGCAATTTGTGCGGGTGACAAAGAGAATGGATCAAATCCACGGGCGTCCAAACGCTCTTTCATTCTGTCCCAAACAGCTGATACGTCTGCACCTACTGACCAAGCACGAATTTCAGCAGTGAAGATGGTATCTCTCTTTGTGATTTTAGTATTTCCATCATTCCAAATATCTGTACATGGAACCTGCACGGGATCTTCACCACCACGTGTTTGAACCACATAGTTATACAAACGAGCTGGGTTTTTTCCAGGTACCTTTTGATATCTGAAATAATCTTCTTGGACATAACGGCGCCATCCTTTTGAGTATGATGGACTCGCATTACCGGTTTCAAAAGACCAACGAAGTGATTTAAGATCATCTGTTTTGGTCTTGTTGCCAGGTATCGGACGAACGATCACTGGATCTCCCTTACAAATCTTACGAATACCTACGGAATTTGGCTTTGGAATAATCACCTCAAATGCAGGATCAATCATCGGGAAACATGCAAACTGCCTATACCACTGAGTATCAGTACAGATTGGACGATCCTTGGTTGGGGGAGAAAAAGTACCCGGCTTGCGAACACCATTACCTACAATAATACCAACCGTAATACAGCCACTCGGATCGCACACTTGAGACGCAGAATATTGCTTAGAATATCTGTTTGGTGGGTTACCCGCAGGTTGATATCCTGGGAATGGAGGCCCTGGAGGTCGGTTACCACCACTCAAACCACTCAAAGCAACCCAACCATTTGGATTACAAGTTGAATCAAAGTTGATTTCAACCATCGAGAAAGTACATCCTGGCTTTAAATCACTCAAGATAAAGGTGATACCATATTGTGGGTTCTTAGCACCCAAACATTCAATCGCATCTTTCAACAAACCAGATCCAACACCACCCGCATTGGCATGAAGCATCGCCAAAGTCTTGGTTGCTTCGCTTTCACACTTCATTGGGTGACAAGTATCCTTATGGTTTAACTTCACGTTATTACACTGAGGAATCCTAGCATAATATAATTCACGGTATCGCTTGTAATCAATGATGTAATCAGTGCCATAATTCAAGCCATTGAAACGGCCCATCTTCGACATCAACAACATCTTTAATTGTGTAGGCTTTTCGCCCTTCGCTAATCGAATCTTAAGCAGGGGCAAAGGCAACGTATCCCTACGAGTATATGTATAGAAATTATAAACAATTGAATCCGTCTTGCTTGTCAATCGGATAATGTCCTTATCCTTTGCCAACACTGTCTTTGGACCAACATGTAATGTCTTATTAATATATACGGAATCTTTTGAACCCAAAGTAATCGTAACGGAATCCTCTACCAATCGCTCACCAATTCCCTTCATTTTATAGTAAGGTGCATACTTCTTGATAGAATTCTTGTATTTGGTTGATGCCGCTGTCGCCGAATCTGCGCTGGTCTTAGGAACAAACACAATAGTATCCAACACAACCCACAAAGTATCCGATGCCCAAACCTGAATCTTTTTACATACACCGGTTTTTGTAATGAAAATCGCATCTTCCATTGGCGATGTCTTAAACCTTTCCAACAAAATCAAATCCCATGATTTGTAATAGTGCGTTGGCAATGTATCGCGAGAGTACTGACAGTTTACAAAAACGTTTTTATTCCTGGTTACATCCGTAGTACACTTTGGTGCATATGTATCACTGAAATCCCAAAGTCTAACAGCACAAACACGCTCACGCTTTAAATAATCATTTCCACCGGCCGGTGCAATTGTTCCACCTGCATAAACACTCTTAGTACCATTTGAGTTTGTATCATTTCGCAGAGGTTTTTGCCAAACTTGTCTTGGAGTACCGTTGGCATTCTTTTGAAATGTGTGACCTAAAGTTCCATTCCATTTGTAGAATGTACTATCATCGTCTGTAAAATCGCGATCATTATGATAGAAAGTTGAGAAGTTCTTAAAGTGAACCGTATCCATTACATCCTTTGGACATTGGAATACCTCAAATTCTGCCAAACGATTTCCCGATACTTCAATGGTTGAAGCCGGACCCAATACAATAATGGTATCATATGCCGATTTATTACCACAAATGGGGTGAGAATAAGTCAAATTGATCAAGAAAGGTCCAAGGCCAGAGAAAGAGTGACTTGTAGTCCAGCTCTTGTTGTCAAAATTCTGAGGCCCAGTATTTGGGTCACCAAAGTTCCACAACAAACCGGTAGCTCCCGAAGGAATTTGGTCTACACCAAAATCAATTTTTGGATCAGAAACACAGACTGAATCCCTACTAGCCCAAATTTTAGCCCTCGACTTAAATACTGAGGCGGCTGCGGTAACCGTGAAAGAGTCTTTACAGCCATCTAGCGTTTCAATCACAACTTTGGAATTATATGTTCCTTGTCCGTAAAATGTCTTTTTAATCGTTGGTCCCCAATCCGTAGTGGTAGATCCATCACCCCAATACCAAATGATTTTCTTCACTTGACTCTTATCGATACGTGAAATATTTTGAATGGTTGCCGTTACACTATCACAAGCTACTGGCTTATTACTTGTAAAACGAGCTCCAATCTTTTCACGGACTTTAACGGCACCTACCAATTTCATGGTATCTACACAACCCCACTCATCGGTTACCTCCACAAAAATGTCGAAACTTCCACCACGCTCGTCCTTCACAGAAAAACAAAAAGTCTGAGGCATAGTTGGCTTGGTGTATTCAAACAATTGACCATCACTAACCAAGTAACGAATCTTATCTATTTTAGAACCATTCTTGTTGAATGAACTATCCGTGAAACAGAACAAGTTCTTTTCAAAACACTGTTCGTACAAGTTTTGCAATTTCAACTTAATTGTTGGCGCTGTCCTTACGACCAAATTCAACGTAGACGTACACTTGGTACCGTTGATTGTAGTGATGTAAGTTACCGTCTTATTTCCCGCAGTTTTGAAGGAAAAATTCAAGTTTTTCAATCCTGTTTGCGATCCTTCTCCGTTGAAATCCCAGTCGTGGGTTGTACCTGAAGACGCTCCATAGAAACTTACAGGAGTTCCTACGCAAGGTGATCCGCTGTACTGGATGGTACACTGCGCCGCAGTGTCGCCAATCATTGCAAATGCAGCTACTAAAGTTAGCAGTGCACTTTTCATTATTGTAATAAAACCTTTCATTTTAGGTGAGTTTGCTTTGTGTAATCGCTCAAAAATAGAAAATTTGGTCCAATTTCCCAAGGAGTTGCCCGAATTATTTGGGCGCCGTGTACTATTATGAGTAAAATTCATATTCGATTTTTAAAATTATTGGTTTGCTTTATAAATTAACTTCACGGATTTTCTTGCATACTTTAACGATTTATCACCACTATACTTATACGAAACAACCAACCTATAAACACCTTCTGGACAAACACTTGCGCCACAAATACCCTTCCATCTTGCATCGTAGTTCTCTGATCTGAATATCAAACGATTGTTCACATCAAAGACACAAATATCGAACATTTGAGGCTGGGCCATCCTAATGTAAAATTCTTCATTAAATCCATCCCCATTGGGTGTAAAAATATCAGGGACAAAAATATCTGTAGCATCACCCACGGGCGCGATACTAACCGCAACTCTCTGACTGTCCCTGCAAACAATCCACATACCTTTCTCATCGAAAACCCTGCGCTCGTTCAACATCTTTACATTAAACGTTCTGTTATTTGCTACCCAATATTGATGCGAAACTCGCTCAACACCCACTTGGTCAGTTAACACTTCTGAACGCTCACCATCAGCCCAATCAACCCGCATTTTTTCATATTTACCCTCAATACCCAATGAAACAATCCCACCAACAATATCGGCGATAACAGGCTTCCACTGATTTGCATACTTTTGACATGGGTTTATATTCCCAGCTACCACTTTTGTAGGTCGGCTCAATTGATTTGAATTGTCTGTCGGCACTTTAACTAACATTTCACTCGATGATTTTTCCCGGGGCACATTCGATGAATTTTCTATGCCCGATCCACCATTCCCGCCCCCGGAATTTTCCACTCCAACATTATTTTTCCCTCCAACATAATTCTTACGAAGCACTGGAATCGACCCCCCATAAGTGGCCACGTAATCTATTTTATCCAGAGAAGTCGTCCTTGCATTTACATCAGAAGAACTATTACCAATTTCAGCGTTGGTCTTCGCCGACAAACCAGCACCCTTATCCGAATTATTATCAATTCCCGCGGCTGTCTGATCCAAATTCTTGTCGACCTCTGACCGTATCCCAGCATTCACATCTTTCAAATGGTTGACAGATCCGTTGCTGTTCAAGATAGCCGATACCACAAAGACGGCAGCAACCACTGAGCCAAGTATTGCAACGCTGGCCTTCATCGAAATACCAAATATTGTTTTTCCTGCACTTGCCGTGGCATTTTCCAGTCCTGATTCAACACTTTGCTGAATAGCACCCTGATTCAATCCTTGTCCTTCCGTTCCTGAAGCATGCAATTGCTCAACACACTGCTCAAACACCCCTGTAGGAGGCGTCACACCCGCCGAACCCAAATGGGAACGAAATAGCTCATCGATATGTTTCAATGAATCATCCATCAATTCCTATCGAGTTTTGCTTGCAACCATTTGCGGGCTTTAAATAGTTGTGACTTACTTGTATTCTCAGAAATATTCAACAGTGTGGCAATCTCACCATGAGAGAATCCCTCAATGGCGTATAAGTTAAAAACAGTGCGATACCCATCAGGGAGTGTGCCGAGCAATCGCATCAAATCCTTAGTTTCTAGTGGTTGAGAAGCATTTACATCGCCGCTTAATCCAAAAGCATTTTCAATATCCGTAGTAAATTTGGCTTTATTTCTCTTCAACTGATCCAAACATGCATTTACACCGATGCGTTTCACCCAGCCCTCCAAGGATCCTTGGAATCTGAACTCTCCCGCTTTTTGATAAAACTTTACCATGGTGTCTTGTAACATATCTTTGGCATCGTCTGAATTACCCATGTATCGCAAGCAAATGGCATACACAGTGGGGGCAAAAAGATCGTACAACCCTTGCTGTGCCTTGCGGTCTCCCGCGATACACTGTCGCAACAATTGATGTTCTTTTGGCTCCTGTTGATGTGTCATTCGAAGTTAACATGATCCAGATTTCACCTAAAGAAGATTATAACCCCCCATTGGTTGTCTGACCGTCTAGTTTTTTTTCATAATTGATTTCACCAGTCCATAACTCGCATCCATCAATATGATTTTAGGGTTGCCGTTTCTCTCAATGCTATACATCGCGTCCTCTAAAACCTTTACCATCTTCCCAATGACCTCATGTCCCAATTGTAGCGTATTGAATTTGTTCACGAAATCCAATTCTGGCCCTTCCCACAATCCTTCAGACCCTGAATAGGGTACCACAGCGCAAGTCCTCAGCACTTGTATCCCATATAGTAAGAACGATTTAACGCCTTCCCTACCTAGCGATGACATATCATCGCTCCAAGCAAACGCATCGCCCATTTTCCGTTTAAACACAATCGTCATCCACCCTCGCCAAGCATCCAAATGCGGATTCGTTGCCTCCTTACCCAATTCCCTGGCCAAATGATAATTGCCCTGGGCAACTTTAGCCAACCGCTGCGCATCGGCCTCCGTTATCTCATCTCTCACAACCAGCGCTTCACTTAAGGCTGCATCTTCGATAGGCGCCATTCTCACTAGCTGTGTCCTGGATACAATCGTCGATAATATATCGTCCACATCCGACCCCACCAACAAAAACAAAGTCCCCGCCGGCGGTTCTTCTAAAATTTTAAGTAAAATATTGCCTTCCTGTCCCAAATACTCGGGCAACCACACCAAACTCACCTTCATATTGCCCTCATAAGCCTTCAACGACAAATTTTTGATGATGTTGCGAAGTTCTTTGGTTGGAATATTGCCTTGCTTATTTTCGGCATTGAGTTGCTGCATCCAATCGCTGTAACTCATGTAAACATCGTCTTTCAACGCCTCACGCCACTGAGGATAAACATCAGAGCAAGCTTCCATTTCTCCCTGTTTCCTGGGAAAAGGGAAAGTATAATGAACGTCTGGATGGGTAAAAGATGATAGCTTTCTGCAGGTTGGACATTCCCCACAGCTATCCAATTCTGTACGATTTGGACACATCACAAATTGAATATAGGCCAATGCCAGCGGCAAACCTCCACTCCCTTCTGGCCCCAACATCAACTGCGCATGAGGGATCCTGCCCACGGCAACGCCATGACGGAGCCTAGCTTTCACCTGATCCTGCCCAATTACATCTTCAAATCTCATACTTTACGCAACTGCCTCCTTCGCAAAAACCAATATCCAATGCCCGAGAAGGTCACCACTAAAATGGCAATAAATTGGCTATGCGATAACAGTCCGTTGAAAACAAAACCTCTGGAGATATCCCCGCGATACCCTTCCGTAAAGAACCTGCCTACACCATAAATTAAGGCATAAAAGAAAAATAACTGTCCACCAAATGTCTTCCCTCGCTTTTGCATCCACAACATCATTGCGATGCTAAAAAACACGATTCCCGAATCCCATAATTGTACGGGGTATAGCGCCTCGCCCAAGGGCTCGGCGTGCGAATTCACATCATTAAAAATTATGCCATATTTGGGATTCACACAAACCACGCCATGACAGCAACCCGCCAAGAAGCAGCCCAACTTACCAAAGCCATGTACAAACGCACCAGCGATGCCAATATCATCCATCTTATCCCAAAAATTCCAGCCAATCTTGCGCATCCAAGCCCAAAGCATCGCCAGGGTGACCAGAAAAGAACCATAAAATACAAATCCATTGCCTAGATCCCCAAAGAACTGATCCATCCGCGACCAATGTCCCGCAGGGTCTTCCAAAAAGTAAAAAACCTTCCCTCCCACAAACACACCCACAAAACAAATCAATATCACATTGCTAATGCTATCTACATCCATCCCCAATCTTACCCGATTCAAATACAAATGAAAAAATGCAGCAACAACGCCTACCAAAATACAGAAACCGTATCCATAAATCGTTAATCCAGCAATATGAAATAATTCAGGTTTCATTCTTTACAAACCTAAGTAAATCAATCCGATTTTACCCTTGCAAATTGGCACGAATCAATGCGGCAATTTCAGCCAACGACGACTCACTGGGATGCAACTTTTCTTTGGTAAAATTGATATCGCCCACGGTTTGAAGAGGGACCAAATGAATATGTGCGTGGGGCACTTCTAATCCAATCACCGCAACACCAACCCGTTTACACGGAACCGCCTTTTCTACCGCCTTTGCAACACCCTGGGCAAACTGCCACAGAGCACCTAACTCGGAACCAGACAAATCAAAGATATAATCTACCTCGCGCTTAGGGATTACCAAAACATGTCCCATCACCAAGGGCATGATATCCAAAAATGCCAAATGATGTTCGTCTTCGCAAATACGATGACAAGGGATTTCACCAGCCACAATACGCGAGAACAACGTTGCCATATCAGATTACGCGAAAATCTCTAGAATCTCCAATTTCACGGTACCGGCAGGAACAGTGATATTCACAGTTTCCCCAACCACTTTCCCCATCAAACCTTGCGCAATTGCACTTTTGATAGAAATTTTATTCTCCTTTAAGTTGGCTTCGCTTTCCGATACCAAACGGTAGACCGCTTCCTTACCAACATTGTGATTCTTCACACGAACATTTAACATGATACTCACTTTGCTCGTATCAAGATTTGAAGTATCCAAAACCCTAGCATTAGCAACCATATGTTCCATCTGACTGATTTTATATTCCAGAATACCCTGCGCCTCTTTCGCCGCATCATACTCTGCATTCTCACTCAAATCCCCTTTGTCACGCGCTTCCGCAATGGCAGTGGTGATACGAGGACGTTCCTCATGCTTCATCAAATAAAGCTCTTGCTTCATTCTCTCTAAGCCTTCCTTTGATACATATTGTATATCGCTCATCGTTGGTAGTTTTTAAGAAAAAATGTGCACCAGCGTTAGCCACTGATGCACACTTTACAAATATATAAAAATGCTTGTATTATTCGGCAGTTCCTAAGCCAATGCGCAAACCAAATGAATGCACACCATTAAAAGGATTTGTTGCCCTGTATGAGTAATCTAAACTAACTTGATTGCCGTCTTCACCTACCGCAAAATCATAACTAATACCTGCTTGTGGACCCGTAAAGGCGGAAGGACGTACTTCGCTGTCAAAAATCCCCTGCTGATAAACAAATCCACCGCGCAATGTCAAGAATTCCTTATATGAATACTCACAAGCCAACGTCAACTGGTTCGCAGTATACGCATAATTCGTAAATCCGAACCCTACAGTTAACTTATTATCGTATTGATTTGCGTTCTTATCCAAACGGATATCATAAGAAGCAGCAATGTTCAACAAGGCTGGCAATTTGATCTGATCCACCTTCACCTGAACAGTTTTGGTAAACGTACCATTATCCAAAATCGCCTTGTAACTCAATCCATCACCCGTATGATTCATGTCGGGTCCGATGTTCTTCATCGAAATACCAAACTTGAAATCATCCTTCTTCATACCACCCTTGGTAGGACGGAATGTGGTTACGTATTGAACACCTGCATCCAAAGCAACACCAGAAGCGCTTGCATCAGGAATCCCCTCCGAAACGATCTTTGCCATAACACCTGCAGAGATGTTGTTACTGAAGCTCTTAGAATATGCTAAGCCAATATTCGACATATTAACTCTAAAAGTACCAATACCGCCATAAGGGTTATCCTCTGTAGTGATATCAATGGGTTTAATGCTATACTGCATTACAGATATACCAAAAGTACCTCCTTCGCCATCTTCACCCATTTTCTGAGCCAAAGCAACACTATTAATGGCAATCCCTGAACCCATCAACCATTCTGTACGAGCAAATACCAATTCGGTGTTATTCTTAAAACGGTCCAAACCACCTACGTTCATGTACATGGCTTCTGCACCCGATACCTTACCGCCATTCGCCCAACCCATACCACTGGATCTCGCCCAACCATTGATGGTCAACTGAGCAGCACCTGCCTGTCCCTGACGTTCAGGATTACCACCAAAAGCAGTTCCTACAAATCCAACAGCCATCAAACTGGCCCAAAGTATATTCTTTTGTTTGCGATTCATCATTCTATTTTTTAATAACTGTCCAAATCAATGGCATGCATAATACCGTACCAACGAATTATCTTTTCACCCAAATCCTTAGTCTTAACATGGATCAAGTATAAACCACTGGCAATAGGCACATTACTTCCGTTTTTCAAATCCCACTCATAGTAAGTATTCACATCCGCTTTGTTAACTCTGCGAACCAAATTACCCGCCATATCATAAATTGTAATTGTACAATCTGGAGGCAAATTGGTAATTTTAACACGAGAATCAATTGGAGAGTTTTCATAGGAACTATATCCGCGATAAGGATTCGGAACAACATTAACCAAGTCCAAATTCTTCTTCCCGATTTCATTGCTCACCTTAGGTGCGATACTTGCAGCATCAAATTCATACATCGGACGATCGTTGTTGATTGCATTACCACCATTGTATGTAGTATATGCCTTGCGAATGTTAATCTTGATCTTCACATTTGTTGGAGGAACATTGCCATTTTCCATCTTGAAACCAGCGGCCATATATGTTGGAATCACCCACATTGCCTGAGATAACAATCTCATTTTCTCCGTGCTCGAAACAGAACCTCCCACAGCCGTGGGCAACATTGCTGTTTTGAAACGTTGGAAATTGGCTTCAGCATCACCTAAATATCTCTCACCTTTTACGTTACGCGAAATAGCCGACATACCCGTACCGAAGATATAAATGAAGTGTTTACCACCCATTGCAGGATAACTGCCATTGTCGTTGATAACCTTATCTGTAGGATTCCACATCATATCACGGCCGTTTTCACCAGCCAAATAACTATCCTCAGAGAATGCAATAACCAATCGTTCGCCCGTTTCCATATTCACCGCATAGCCAGGGAACCAACCCAAACCTTGAGAACCAGAAATATCGTTTCCGTCTTTATCTTTTGAAGTACCCCAACGCATGTTAAACTTGGACATCTGACCTTCGGTAGAAGCCTTCATCTCGTCGTCCGCCATCTCAAATACCGGGCAACGCGTCCACAAACTCTTATCCTTAGTGATTACCAATTCTATACTTGCCAATTCCGCCATTGGATTTTGCAAACCAACTGTATTACCCCACCACGCAAAACCATAAGTATTTTTACCAGCTGCAGTCAACTTTTCACGACCTGTTAACCCATAAGGCGCAATTCTACCGTTCCAAATTCTCTCAAAAGCCTGACCTGGATCGCAAGGGGTGCCGTCTTGGTTAAAGAAGTCATGTGCAATTGGATCAAACGTAGCACCACGACCTGCCTGACCCGCACGAATCCAGTTCTGCCAAGGGAAATTTCCCGCAGCAGTACCATCATTGTCGGCAACTGCAGTTAACCATTGCTTTCCATTGTCTTCCCACTCCACACTCCAACTCAATACACCATTGGATGGATCAGCCTGAGCATTTTCGCCTGGATTATAAACCTGTTCAACTTCTACACTCAATCCCCAATCAGCCAAAGTCTCTTTGGTGGCATTGTTTACACTACGCTTACCTTGCACTGATTCAAACTTCGATCTAATTGTTGTATCGGAGAATATCGTATCATTGGAAACGCCATCAGCTCCCTTTTTCACCATGAACCAGCCAGTATTCTTGGTCATTGAATCTTTCAATCCAGAAGCCAAACTTGCTTTATTCTCCTTTAATACAAATTCGAATTTGGCATTCGGCACCTTCAACGGATCAACCACTTTAATCTTAACAGGACCAAATCCACCAACATAGGTAGGCTTGCTAGAAATATTATTTGCCAAGATATCGTTCATTGTCTCTGGAGTGAATTCCAAAACGTTACCGCCGTTTCCACGACCCGCCAAACGAGTTAATACTGGACCACTACCGTAACCTGAAGTCAATTCAGTACCAAAATTCTCAGGCTCCGTTTTGTGAGGAACCACTTTATATGTTTTGATATTACGACGACCCGCTAGGAATTGATTTGGATCAATCTGCAAAGAATCATCAGCCAAGATGGCATAGGACATCACTAAATAATACACTGGCTTAAAATCAACCAATTGGGTATTTGCACTTGTCGCAAAAAGATCGTTTTTGATACTCCAAGTATGTTGAACACCTGCATCCGCACCTTCAACCTTAATCACAGGTAACAAAGCGGCCAATTTTGGATCGTATACTTTGTTTACAATCATACCGCGGTTGTTTTTCAAATCACACTGAAACAACAAACGAGCCTTATCAACGTTATCCAAATCGCTGGTACTAACAGTTCCGTCTTTTAACTGATAAACCAAATATCCTTCAAACTTATAAGTGCGAAGCTTGTTGCTAGCATCTCTATATTTCTCAACGTAGTTTTCGATTTTACCAGAATTGGTATTCAAAAACTTCATTACCAATTCCTGCTCAAGCTCTTGAATTTCAATATCTGGAGCATTTGGTCCATCCAAAATCTTAAAGTTGTTGTTAAACAACGTTTGTGCTTTGTCTGATGCCAATTTCAACAAATTCAAAGAACCACTTGCACCACCGCTAGTAGTACGAGCCCAAACAACACCCACTGTAATACGTTGGGTTTGACCAGGACGCAAAGTAAATGGACCCGTTGATTGAATAAAACGTCTATCACCAGGCTTATTTCCTGAAATTTTCTCAGTCCATGGATCTGTTGGATAGGCAGGATCAGTATCACCAGGGAACATATACTTGGCTGGCTTTGAACCACCAAATCCTGTTCCGCCATACGTTACATTCTGACCGCCCAACCATTTTCCTTGCAACAAATTATAATACTCAATCGCTTCACCTGGATTTCCACGTACCGGATCTGAGTCGTTGTTGTAATACATATAGTGACTCAACCCCATTTGGTTACCTGCAGAATCTGTTGGACCTTCAAAGTAATCAACACCAATGGTAGGAGGATTCAAACCATATCCCAATACACCTTCATCATCATCGTCACCATTGTAACAGAATCCCAATCCGCGTCCCACATCACAACCAACATAGTCATCTGCGTAGTTACCCAAATCGGCATCTACCCACTGACCCATGTAACAATTGTTCAATGTTGTAAATCCACGGTTAATAATCTTAGAACCGTAAAATGTCATATTATTCACCTCGTCGTTCGTACTAAATGCAAACGCGGTTGTCTGAACTTCTACACCAATTGCTTGACCCTGTGTTTCAGAGTGAATGTTACCCTTATCATTGTAAACCCACCAAATAAACATATCAGGCTGCTTGTCAACTCCATTTTCAATAGAAGGTCTGCGATCATCTAACACGGGGTGCTCTCCAACAAAAGGATCGTAAACTCCGTCTGGGGTAATTTCCTTGTAAGGCGCCAAATAATTCGCCTCGTTACCATACAATACCGCACGTTGTCTTCCAGCTGGCCAATCACGAATACCCGCACTTTGGGTCAAATATTTGCTATTTTCAAACTCTTCCAACTCATCGCGAGTCACCTTCCACATTTTATCGTAAGTCTTACAACGCACTGGATCAGTGGCAGCAGTGGTAGTATCCAATGGACCTGGCCAGAAATCTGAACCTTTCTGACGATAAGTCATCGCGGCCAATTTCAAACTTCCACCATTATCACGACCGCCAATCCAAATGGCACCCGCGAACAATGAATGTTTACGCACTGAGTTTGGATCTGTTACCTTCGGAATTTCATATTTTGCGTTGTTCAAATCCCACCACATATCGCCACCATTTAACAATTTGGTACGTACGTTGTTTACATCCAAATCCACACTTTGAGAAGCGGGTTCGCAAGTATTGGCAAACTGACCCGCCCTGCGATCAACCCTTGGGCTATTGGACCTGCCATTCAAGTTAAGAATGGGACGTGCGATCGACATTTGAGCCAACATCGCACTGAACAAAATTAAACCTAATCGTTTCATACTGTAAATTCTTTAAAGATTAATTGAAATTAATACGCAAACCCACTTTGATAGTTCTTGGTGCACCCAAGTTACCCGTCTGGGAGTTTAACAAAATTTTATATAGATCAACATAACTCTGTGCATCAATCTGGTTTTTGGCCAACAATTGACCTTGAGGTGAATTGATAAATCCATCATCCAACGGCTGACCAGTGTAAGGATAAACCGAAACAACGTTGTATGCATTTAACACGTTCGTAATGATAAAGAATACATTCATAAGCAAAGGTTGAACTTTATCCTCTCTATTGAAGCGCAATCCCTTGGTAATGTTGATATCAAACGTTTGATTCCATGGCAATCTCGCACCAAATGGAACACCCTTGATCCTAGAACGATCTACCGCACCAATCTGAACTGGGAAAATCGTTGGCGTGTACGGAGTACCACTGTACGAGTTAGAGATGATGTTAAAACTTGCATATTTGAAGATCTCTTTGCCTTTCCAACGAGGTCCGGTGTACATGTTCTTCTTGGTAATTGGGTTGATACCACCGCCCCAAGCCCAAGTTGCACTGAACTTTACGTTATGACGAATATCCAATTCACCCAATGGAATTACGTTTCTAAGGTTAGGTTGGTTACTGGCAATCAAAGCCGCCTGAGAGTTGATGTTTGATCCCGTTCCATCCGCAAACTGCATCATGTAACTTGCAACCAAAGAGAAAGGCCCTGGCATGTTACCCTTACCACCAATGTCATTCATCACGTATGTTCCACGGAATCCAGTGACAGTAGAGAAATCAATGTTACGGTAAGTAGTATAGGTTACAGGATATCCTTGGCTGATCTGATACAAACCAAAATCTTTTCTGTTTTCACTGTATGATGCCGCAATTTCCAAACCTCGATCCTTTTTCTTACCCATGATTTGCTTGTATCCCACTTCGTAATCTGTTTTGATACGTGGCTTCAAGCTACCGTTAGAAATAGTAGAACCTTGACGGTTTTTTAAGAAATATAATTCATCGATCGACAAGAACGATGCACCTGAGTTTGGACGTTGTGCCAACACATCATAGCTAACATAAAACGACTTCCTTCCTGGCTCCAATGGGAAAGAGAACCAAATACGTGGCAACAAATTCACAGCAGGTAAAAAGTCTTCTAAGGCGTCTTTGGTTAACTCCTGTTTGTTGGGGTTTACCAAATAAGGCGCGATACGACCGTTGCTAGTTTGGTTGGCCAAGAATTCCGCACTGCGTAATTCAGAACCATCAGCATTAAACCATTTATCGCCATTTCGGTAACCAATAATCTTCGTTGGAGCGTCTATATCGTTTACATATACTTTGAAGTCGTCACCGATGTTATTGGGATGCAAAATATCCAACCCATTGATTTGCTTCACTTCACCTTTGGTTTTGATTGGATACAAGCTGTAAGGATCTTTCAACACCAATTGGTTGGCATCATATCTTTCCATACGCAAGCCCAAACGGAAAACAAGATCTTTGAATTGAAATTGATCCTGCAACCAAGCTGCAATATAGACCGGCTGAAAAGCACCAATCGTGCGCTGTGTTTTGTTGTTTAAGAATTGTTCGATACTTGGCTTCCCCGCAACACGATTTCCTAAATAATCGTATCCAAAGTAACTCACATAACTATTACCATTGTTCAACAATTCATCAGCATTGAACATTTCTAACTTGAAATCTGAAGGCGCAAAAGAGTTAACATCAACAAATGTGCGCTCATCAATCTTGTTACCATAAACATCTGTAGCACCGTCTTGAATTAATTTATCCCTGAAGTTACGGTCGAACTGCGATTGATCGCCGTAGTTAATCAAACGATTGTAACGAACGGTATCCGTAAACTGGCCATTAGCATCGTAACTCAAAATAGGATTAGACAAATCCAATTCTGAGATGTGTTTGTTCATCAACTGACGCATCAATATCCACAAACCATTGGCACCCAATCCGTAACCACGGTTAATTTGTTGCTCATAATAAAAACCTGCCTGTAAATCATGCTGGGTCCTTTCACGTCCTCCAACAGTTTTACCTTTCACACTCATCTGGCCTACCGCGAACAAACCATAACGCTCTGCGCTAGACTTACTCCAACCGGAAGTGTTACCACCTGGTGTATTGTGCAGAGAATACACTGCATTGGGGTTCATGCCGTTCACCAATCCTTGACTTGCCAATAATGTATTGATTCCGTTGATGTTAAAACCTCTTTCATTGTAATAGTCGTAAATACTCTGAGTGTATTTAGCTCTCACCGGATTCAAATCCCCTGCAGTATAGGTCATCAATGTATCCGTATTTCCAACTTGCTCCCAGTAATTTCTCAACTGTACATAATTCCCAAACTGGTCGCGCATAATCTTAGGCTCCCTATTAGGATTCTGCTGCGGATCATTGTTTGAGTATGCAAAAACCGCTGTAGGGTAGGATTTAAATTTACCAATATACCCATAGTTGAAAATATTGTCCATGTGAACCGCATCTCTACTTTCAGAATACGAATTCTGATATTCTGCACGAATTGAGTAATATGCGTTCTTGATTGAGCTCTCTTTGTTTGTCTTGAAGTTCTGTGTAAACAACAAATATCCACGGAACGTCTGGTTATCACTTCTACCATTATTCTTGAAGTTCATTACAGAGTTACTCGCAGCCAAACTTTGCTGGTAAAAATAACTCGCATAACCCACAAGACTTACGCCCTGAGAAGGTCGCCACTCTAATTTTCCTATAAAGTTGCCATTTGATAATGGGCTATTCGGCCTTGCCTTCAATTGGTCAAAGTCCGACTCGCGCAAATAGGATGCAGTACTAACAAATCCATTCGGGGTAAATACCAAAGGATTATTTTCTAGCTGTTGTAATTTTTGATCATTTACTACATAAACACCTGTACGGGTTGGATTGGGATCTTTGTAATAACCCACGTTACCATTTAACACATAACCCAACTTAACCATTCGGCGCTTCTTTCCAGTTTCAGCATCCTTCACATCTTTCACAATCAATGGGCCAGAAATAAATCCTTCCACCGAATTATGACCAAATGCATCCAAACCCGTTGAGGTCTGAGCTTCAACCGCTGTAACAATTTTATCTGTTGCACTCTTAGAAGTACTGCTAAATACACCACCCGTTAAGTCACCATACATCGCTTGAATACCACCCACATTGGCAGAGATCTGTTCTGTACCTAAAGTAGGCAAACTACCACCACCGATAACACGCTGACCATCGATAAATGTTCCGTTACCATCCGCCCTTGTTCCACGCACAGAAATACCCTGTGGAGTACTCATTATGGCTGAGTTGGTACCAACCAACAAGCTTGTACCACGACGACCTGAATTCAAAATCTGTTTTTGATCAATTACCGCATCGTTCTTCATCATATCCACCGGGGTTCTTTTGCCCTTCACGCGGATAACTACGTCGGTCATTTTTCCATCAGATTTCACAAATACGACCTCCTCTGTGTTGTTATAGCCTGGACCCAATGAAATACCATTCAATCGCTGATCAGGAAACCCTTCTTTGGTTGCCGAAACATCGTAGGTTCCTGGATTCAATGTGGTAAATTCGGCATTACCATCCGAATCCGTTGTGTCCGATGCTACTTCGATGTCGTTCAAAATCATCCGAATGGTCACACCACTCAACTTTTTACTCTCGCCATCCTTCGCCGTAATCTTAAAATCGGCAAAGTTTGTTTGCGCCGTCACCAAGCCAGTGGCCAATAAGCCCATACACAGCGTGAAAATCTTGCGTATCATATTCTTCATAGGTCGTTTTCTATATTTATTAGGTCGTTATACGATTAACTATAACATGGCAAGTTTACCCAAAAAGCAAGGATTTATCAAGTTTCTGCACCCGAATATTTCATGTTCCTTGCGATTTATTTTTCATCGCCTTAGTATGGTTTATGAAAAGTTACTATCTATGTCGTACAATTTCAACATTTTATCGAATAAAATTACAGAAATTTTACGATAGCTCTCCACCGTCCATCCTCCCACATGCGGCGAAAAAATTGTATGGTTTAAATCCATCAACCGCTCAAATGCCCTCTTCCGATTTTCATCCAAATCCTTCCAAGGCGGCTCAATCGGTAAAACATCCGCCGCAAAACCTAAAATTCTAAAGCTTTCGATAGCCTCTTCTACCGCCAACAAATCCACCGTCATTCCTCTCGATAAATTGAGCAAATAAATGCCCATTTTACATCGCTCTAATCTACTTTTATTGATCCAATTTTGGGTTTCCACAGTCAGGGGAATATGAAGTGATATTACATCAGATTTTGAAAGCAACTCTGACTCTGAAACCTCCGAAACCCATGGGTTACCAAATCCCGTTTTGTACTTATCATAGGCCAAAATTTCCACACCAAAACCCCGGAGTTTTTCCGCCACCGCCGAACCAGTATTACCATATCCAACAATCCCAACCGTTTTGCCTTTTAACTCCATCCCGCGGTTGCCTTCACGGTCCCAAACGCCAGCTTTGACCTCCGAATTTGCTTTTGGTAATCGGGTCAACAAACCCAGCAACATCGCCAATGTATGCTCCCCAACGGCATCCGAATTAGCCTCACCCGCATTAAAACATATGATGCCCATTTCTTGCGCCGAAACCTCATCAATATTATCCATGCCAGCACCGCCTCTACCAATCCACTTCAGTCCACTACTGGCAACCATTAATTCTTTGTCTATAAACACCTTACTCCTCACAAATAGGCCTTCCGGTTGATGCAAATTTAGCAGACCACCCACCTCAGTTGGGGTACAATCCCTACAATCGATGACCTCAAATTTTCCCTGCATCGACTGATGCAAATACTCGTGAAAATCATCAATCAACAAGATTTTTGGCATCGTCAATTTAATAACCCTTACGCTGCAAATACCAATCTGTATGTCCGTGATTCGATCCAACAGCCTCTGAAACTATGGCATCGGATTTACCACCCTGCTGAAAAAACTGCACTGCCGCCATCGCCAACAACTCTTGTTCCGCAACTGCCAATTCTGCCGCATCCAATTCCGTTCCGGTGAAATAATGCTGTATAAAGTGGGTATCGAATTTACCCTCAATAAAAGCCGGGTGCTGCATCACAAAATCTCCAAACATCAATGTCGTCTCGATTCCAGTAATCACATATTCACTGATCGCTCTTCGCATTTTTGCAATCGCCTCCAATCGCGTAGGTGCCCAAACGATGAGCTTCGCCAACATATTATCGTAGTAAATAGGAATCTCCATACCGCTTTCCATACAATCATCCACTCTGATCCCAGGACCCTGAGGCACTTTGTAGGTTTCAACCGTTCCTACGTTGGGTAAAAACTGATTGGCGGGATCTTCTGCGCAAATTCTTAATTCGATGGCGTGGCCGTTAATTTTCAATTCGTCTTGGGTAAAACTCAGTTTTTGTCCGGCCGCGACCAAAATTTGCTCTTTCACCAAATCAACCCCAGTAATCAACTCTGTAACGGGATGCTCCACTTGCAAACGCGTATTCATTTCAAGGAAATAGAATTCCATCGACTCGCTCAATAGAAACTCAACCGTACCTGCGCCAGAGTAGTTACAGGCTTTGGCAACATTCACTGCCGCCTCGCCCATGGCTCGGCGAAGTTCAGGAGTCAGCACCGCACTCGGCGCTTCCTCAACCAATTTCTGATGCCTGCGCTGAATACTACATTCCCTCTCAAACAAATAACAAGCATTGCCAAAATTATCAGCCATCAACTGAATCTCTATATGTCGAGGACTACCAACGTATTTCTCAATAAAAACACTATCATCGCCAAACGCATTTCTTGCCTCGTTCTGAGCCATTTGCAACGCCGATATAAAATCTTCTTTCCTTTCCACCACACGCATCCCTTTTCCTCCGCCACCTGCACTCGCCTTAACCAACACTGGAAAACCCACCTCAATGGCCACCTGCAAAGCATCTTCCGCATTCTTAATTGCCTCATCAATGCCAGGAACCAACGGAACCCCAAACGCTTTAACCGCCTGTTTAGAAGCAATTTTGCTACCCATCACCTCCATAGATTCAGCACTAGGGCCAATCAACACCAACCCCTCGGCTTTCAAAGCCCGCGCAAAACCCGCATTTTCACTCAAAAAACCATACCCTGGATGCACTGCCTCAGCGCCCGTTTGCTTACACAATTCGATGATGCGATCCATCCTCAAATAACTATCAGAACTCGCCGCACCGCCCACGCAATAAGCCTCATCCGCATAACGAACATGCAACGCCTGAACATCGGCTTCACTATAAATAGCAACAGTTTTAATGCCCATCTCCTTGCAAGTACGCATCACCCGAATGGCAATCTCTCCGCGATTGGCAATTAATATTTTCTTAAACATGAGTAAGTGCAAATATCGCAGTCTGATTTGTGATTTACACCCCCTTTATGCAAGAATTACTATCCACCCGCCTTTTGATTTAACTTCGCAGCCTCATCGCGATGCAAAATTTCTCTAATTTGGTCAAACTCGTGAGGGCTGAATTTCAGCTCGATCTCAAAAAACCCGCTGTGCTGGCCGCCGCCCTTTTGCAGATGGCCACAATGACCCTACTCGCGTTTCTATCACAACACAATATTAACGCAAAGGTCTGGAGTAGCCTCTTTTGGATCATCCTAATATTCTGCACCTTACAAGCCATATCAAAGAATTTTCTGAGCGTGAACCGCGCCCGATGGATCTATTTCAACCAGCTCTCCCCACCGCAAAATATTCTGTGGTCTAAGATGATTTATGGATGGTTCACAATGACCCTCCTCACCCTCGCCAACCTACTACTTTTTGCATTTTTTATGGGCTTCCCCATTCAACATCCCGCCGCCTATTTCTGCAACCTCACCCTCGTTGTGGCCGGAATCGGCAGCATATTTACCCTCATCGGTGCCATCGCAACCAAAGCCAATCAAGCCGGATTCTTGGCCCCAGTCCTCAGCCTACCCGTTATCCTCCCCCTAATCCTGGTGGGAATGCAAGCATCCAATAAAACATTGAACCCTGTTTTGGTTTCTTCCGTTTGGAACGACATAGCACTCGTAGGCGCGCTAGACGGCTTAATCATTGTGCTCGCAGTAATACTTTTCCAACCCCTTTGGAAGGATTAAAATTTTACTTGCCCGCCCAATCAAATAGAATTCTTACCGCCTCGTCCATACCGGCATCCTCGCGATAGCGCTTCAACCAGTCCAACTTCTGGGCCTCTTTGATCGCATCGCCTTTCACCCCTTGCATATCAACATCCAAAGCCATCACCGTATCACAAATGCTGCGATACTTATAATCACGCAAAGGCTTGTCTTGTGCTCGAAGCGCGGCCTCTTGCTCCTCAAACTTCGACATATTCAATGAATACGTATACGATGATCGGACCGCCGCCAGTTGCTTTGCACGCTGTTGAACCATAGAATAGTATGGATTCTTTTGCAAACGCTTGGCCGATTGCTCAATCGCTTTCTTTCGCTGCGCCTCCTTATAAGGATTAAAAGGCTTGTAATCCGCTGCAGGAATTTTATCGTATGCCAAATGGAAATCCATCTCTTTTTCTCCCTGTTCGATGCCATCATACACGTCAGGCAAAACCACATCAGGCTCCACACCCTTTAACTGAGTTGTCCCGCCATTGATACGATAAAACTTCTGAATCGTTACCTTCAACTGACCGTAACCCCTTGGGAAAACTTCCGACATGCCACCTTCCAAAGGGACAAACGTTTGTACTGTTCCTTTTCCGAAAGTGCTCTTACTTCCCACAATCACAGCCCTGCCATAGTCTTGTAATGCAGCCGCCAAAATCTCCGATGCCGAAGCACTATACGTATTCGTCAAAATCACGATCGGACCCTTATAATTCACATCGTCGTCCTGATCCGCATACACCTCAATCCCTCTCATATCCTTCACTTGCACAATTGGACCCCGAGGAATAAACAATCCGCCCATTTCAATGGCATCCGCCAAACTTCCACCCCCGTTATTTCTTAGGTCGATAATGATTCCGTTGGCACCTGCCTTTACCAATTTATCCATCTCAATCTTCATGTCGCCGGTGCAATTCCTACCCCTGCCACGCTGAGAAAAATCGGCATAAAAACTCGGCAAATGAATCAAACCAAAGGTCTTTCCTGAGTATTTCAACAGTGCACTGCGCGCGAAACTCTCTTCAATCACAACCACTTCTCTGATAATCGGAATTACCACAACGCTGCCGTCTGGCTTTTTCACTGTCAAACGCACCTCCGTACCCTTTTTACCGCGAATCAGCTGAATGGCGTCGTCCAATTTCATATCTACGATATCCACTGCTTCGGCCGAACCTTGGGCTACTTTTAAAATCAAATCACCCGCTTTCAGTTCTCCCTGACGGTAACTGGCGCTACCAGGCACGATGCGCTCTACCTTCACATAGCCATCTCGCTCTGTAAGCGTAGCACCAATACCCTCCAATTTACCCGTCATGCTGATATCAAAATTCTCCTTGTCTTCTGGTGGGAAATAGTTGGTGTGGGGATCGTAAATTTCAGCAATTGCATTGGCATACATAGAAAGTTGATCTCTGCGATCCATTTTTCTTAAACGCTTAAACCAGTCGATATAGAACTTTTTGGTTTCGTTACGCGCTTGCAATTCCAAGGTATCGTAAGGTTTTTGCTTCGCGATACCAGCAGAGTCTTTCATTTTTTTCTGGGCCTCTACTTTGCGCGACAGTCTTTCCATGGATTGAAACTGCAACCATTTCTGCCAATCAGCCTCAAGCGTTTTCCAATCGGGTTGAAAGGCAACAACATCGTCATAAACCGTATAGGAATCGTCTGTTTGATAATTAAATGGTTGAGCAAGAGATGACTGAATCATCGGATCAAGTTGGTCCAATCGCTTCATCAATACAGTCCAAGTAGAATCAAAAAAATCAAATTTTCCTGCCTGAATCTGATCGTCGATTGAAGTTTTAAATACCGACAGTTTATCGATATCGCCTTGGGTAAAAAAGTGCTTGTCGCGATCCAAGTTATTGATAACGTTGGTAAAAATCTCACCAGACAACTGATCGTCAATGGCCTTGGGCTGATAGTGTGCTTCGGAAAGCATGCGCATCAGGGAACCTAAGAATCCATCATTATCACCAAACTTCTTGTTGCTACAAAAAACAAACAAGGCCAGCATCATCGACGTGGAGGTTAGAACCACCCATTTATTAAATCTCATACGTTATTTCTCTTCAAATTTCGATTACAAAAACTCTTCAATTTCTTATTAAACAAGCGAAAATCGCTGCTCTTATTTTTTTGGCAATGGAGGAGGTGGAGGCATTTGTCCGCCAGGACCACCTTGACCGGGGATATTTGGCTGACCTGGAGCGCCCATTCCAGGACCACCTTGACCAGGACCACGCATTCCGCCGGGACCACCCATTCCACCGGGGCCGCCTTGACCAGGACCACCCATGCCAGGTTTACCTTTTCCGCCCATATTCTGCATTTTCATTTCAGGTAGGGGCTTATAAAATTTAGTAAGACCCAACGTTTCAATCCCTTGATCAAATACTAAATCAACAGGAATACCAGCCGTTTCTAACCGTTTGATATCCATCTGCAAAGGCGCACCAATTACCCCTCTACCGTCTAACATGGCTTTAACGGCAGACATATCACCATTACCTTGTAAAATCAACAATTCGGCGGCCAAATCAGAAATCACCTGACGCATTTTCTCAACGTCAACTTTATACCATCTTTTTTCTGCGCCACCATCTTCTTGGGTTTTACCCTTTTCTTCAACTACGATAGCGCCGCGCTGCAACAATGTATTAAATGTGATCATATTGGCTTTGCCATGGGCTGAGGCCGCACCAAATCTAACGGAACGGAAAACGCTAGCAACGAAAGTGACATAGTAATCATCCAATGACCCTTCCAACTCCTTTTTATCAAACAATTGAGTCACCATATACAAGCCTAACACGTCGGCTTTGCATTCTTCGATGGCAGAGTAATCGGCACCCAAAGCTTCTCTCACGGTGAGTTTAGGATTATTCACTACGTTTTTGATACCTAAACCGTGCGCTACTTCATGAAACATGACATTTGAGAAAAACGCATTAAAAGTGATATGTTTTTGCTGCGATGGCAAAATCACACGCTGAGAAATGGGGACAACCATATTCTCAAATTTTGCTTGCATGGTATTTTTCAACTGTGAACGACGTGTTCCAAAATTCTTCTGAATCCGCTCGTCGTTTGGCAAGTTAACAGCAATCGTTTTGCTGCCTGAATTGCAATCTCCACCATAATAAACTACATCAAATACGGCTAGTTGACTCAAGGGTTTATGCGTGCCGTCCATTGGCGGAAATCCCGGCTCATTCATCTGCATTTCTACCTCACCATTACCAGCGTCTTCCGGTGCGGAATTCAAATCTGGCTTGTATTCTGCAGAAACGGGCAAACCTGCTTGTAAACTCGGCAAGTAAGCGATAAACTTATCCAACTTGGCTCCCCATTCTTTGTCTCTCACCAAAACATAGGCTTCGTATGAAGTTTTCTGACCCAATAATTTGTCTTCATAATTCTCAATCGGTCCGATTACAAAATCCAAGTGGCCTTTCAAACCCAACCACTTGATATCACTTCCAATATAGTCGTCCATCATCAAAGCACCCATTCTCTCCCTCAAATACATCGCAAATTCCTTGTCTTCTTTCATGATTGCTTCTGAGGCTGCATGCATTTCATCACCCAACTTCATTACATCCTCACGATAAAATTCGCCATATTTCAATGTCTCATATTGCTTGCCCGAAGCAGTTGTAATTGGCATTCCCATCGGTTCTGGAAAAATTGGACCATCTTTATGCTTACTTGGGTCTATCGGACCAGGCAGTTTAAAGTCGCGCACAATCGAATACGGACTTTTCACAAACTCCATCATGTTTGCATCTATCCCTTCCGTGGAAAAATCGCGAGGATAAAAGTTTACACCATCAGGCTTTGGACCGTAACCCTTCATGAATGGTTCATTGTTGTTCAATCGATCCCAAGGACCGTAATTGATTTCAGCAAATTTGCGCTCTGAAGAATCCTTGATACTTTTAAGAAATTGATCCTTATCGCCGTAGGTCTGCTTCCAGAAAATGCGATCTGCAATCTGGGCGGCTTTAATCAAGTGGGTAATACATTCGCGTTCAGCAACCGACAATAAAGCTGTATCGGTTTTTAGTGCGAATTTTTTATACATCCCCAATCGTTGTGCTGCGATATTCTTGGTAGGCGCAACTTGTGTGGGAGTTGGGGTTTTCTTTTTGGCTTTGCCCGACGATTGTGCGTAGGTAGGTGCAACTACGGCAGACAATGCCACAGTAAGTAAGATTGAGAATTTTTGTTTCATCGTAGAATACTTCAATTGAAATTTTATGCTGGAATTACAAACCTACAAGAATTTTGCCACAAGCGAAATACCCAATTGTTGCAATTAACGATTTAGAACCATCTTTCGTCGGCAATTTTTGATTGATTCTCACCAATCACTTGGTTTCAGGGCTCTTTTGTACCAATTTTGCCAACCCAAAAACAATCACCCTTCGGGTTTTGTTAACCCCACATACAATCGCACTTTGAAGCCCATAGATTTTTCCAAATTTTATCAATTACAATCTGCTTTTGGCAATTTTGGCGGGAGCCTCTATTTGAATGGAAAACCCTTTCCATACAGTTATTTAGAACTATCCAAACCCACAGGAAAATACGTAGATCGAACCATTTTAAAAGCCATCAACTTATTAAGTACCAAAGGATTTATTCACTATGCAGGCAATGCCTGTAGCCCGGGATTACAATTTCCAGAAATCGCTCATTCAGGTCATGTCGCAATTGATGATGCAAACAATTGTGGCGTACAAATCATCAACGTACAAGGCATGCCAACAATCTCCAATGCAGTAACGATCCCGGCCGAGCCCTTCATGAATTTAGCAATAAAGGAATCATGGAAAACCTTTGAAGATTACATTTCAAACATGAGTTCGAAATACCGTGTTCGAACCAATAAAGTACTCAAAACCACCGAAAATTATATCGTCCAGCCCTTATCCATCCAACAAGCCAACGAATGGATTCCGCAATGTGCGCAACTGCTTGGACATACCCTGAAAGACAAAACCTTGGCCATTTCCCCCAACATTTCGGCCATGTTACACACGTTTGTTAGGACATTGAAAGAGGAATTTAAAATTTGGGGCTATTACAACGAAGGAACATTGTGCGGATTTATTACGGCAATAGACAGTAATCATGGGACCTATGCGATGCATTTGGGACTCACCAACCAAGCTGCCGAAGACTCTCTATACCAAAGAATGATGTACGATGTGATTCGCCATGGCATCGAAAATCAATCTCAATTTGTTTGTCTAGGCAGAACAGCCACCGAAATAAAAAGTACGATGGGCGCCGTACCTGTAGAAAATAGTTACCTGTTTTTTACCAAAGGCAAAATGCTCATGTGGTTAATAAAAGGCTACAAGAAGTACTTCCATCGAACCAAGAGTTATCAGATTAGAAGCCCCTTTAAAGAGTAATTTCTACCGCCATTTAGTGCAACATTAAAAGCCTTGCCTAAAATCTGTATTTTCGCATGGCTATGAAATCAAATCTTCTCGCATTAATTATCACTTTTGGCACAACCCATTTGTTGGCACAAGATGCCGCCAAGCTCGATATCAAAACCATCGACTACTCTATCAACAAAACCGGTAGTAGTTATTTTTTCACCCCAAGCAAAATTCTACAAGCTGCTCCAGTGGAAGACCAGTGCAAAACAAGCACCTGTTGGAGTTATAGCACCCTATCATTACTGGAAAGCGAGTTGATTCGTTTGGGGAAAGGACAATACAATCTTAGTCAGATGTATGTGGCCCGATGCGCCTACACCGAAAAAGCCAAAATCTATTTGCGTATGAATGGCAACCATAGTTTTGACCAAGGCGGTGAAGGCTGGGACATCCCTAATATCGTAGCCAAATATGGCATCGTACCAGAATCCGTTTATACCGGTTTAAAAAATGGCGCTACCCGTCATGATCACAGCGAAATGATCGCCGTATTAAAAGGATACATGTCGGCTCTGGTAAAAAGAGAACCCGGCTCCTACACCGAAAATTGGTTACCCGGATTTGAAGGCATTTTGGATGCATACCTCGGACCCATCCCTAAAGAATTTAGCTATGAAGGCAAAACCTACACCCCTCAATCTTTTTCAGCCACGCTAGGTTTAAACATGAATGATTATGTAGCCCTTACAAGCTTCACCCACCACCCCGATTACAGCAATTTTGTGATTGAAATCCCCGACAACTGGTCGATGGACAGAGTATATAACTTACCCTTGGAAGAATTCACCAACGCGGTAAAATCTGCCTTGAACAAAGGATACACGGTGGCTTGGGCAGCGGATGTTAGCGAAAAAGGCTTCTCCTTCCGCGATGGTTTGGCAATTGTTCCGGCCGATGAATCTACGATAAAAAAGATTGGAAACGATAACGCAGGATTTAACGATGCAGGGGCAAAAAAAGAAGGCAATGCTTTCTCACAACCCGTGGCTGAATTAAACATTACACCTGAGTTAAGACAGGCCGCGTTTGATAAGCAGACCACAACGGACGACCATGGAATGCACATCGTAGGTATGTCGACAGAGAAAAACGGAAGCACCTATTTCTTGGTAAAAAACTCTTGGGGCACAGGAAATGCGCTCGGTGGGTACTTCTATCTCAGCGAGGCCTACTTTAAATACAAGACCACATCGGTGATGTTGCACAAGGACGCCATCGACAAAGGAACAATCAAGAAGCTTGGACTTTAAGGAATATTAAACTTATCGCTTATCTTTGCGCCACTTTAAAATCATGATCATAGGCGTTCCAAAAGAAATCAAAAACAACGAAAACCGCGTGGCATTGACGCCCGCAGGTGCAAGTGAATTGATCAAACACGGTCACACATTGTATGTCCAAAAAACAGCAGGTGAAGGCAGTGGTTTTTCAGACTCTGAATATCAAGCCGCTGGCGCTACCATCCTCAATACCATCGAGGAAGTGTATGCCATCGCCGAGATGATCATCAAAGTAAAAGAACCTATCGAAAGCGAATACAGCTTGATCAAAAAAGATCAGTTGTTGTTTACATATTTCCACTTTGCTTCTTATGAGCCATTAACCCACGCTATGATTGAGCGCGGCGCAGTTTGTTTGGCGTATGAGACAGTAGAGAAAGCCGATCGCAGTTTGCCATTGTTAATTCCAATGAGCGAAGTTGCCGGCAGAATGAGTATTCAAGAAGGTGCCAAATATCTTGAGAAGCCCATGGGCGGAAGAGGTGTTTTATTGGGCGGCGTACCTGGTGTTAAGCCTGCAGAAGTGCTAGTTTTGGGTGGTGGTATCGTAGGTACCCAAGCTGCAAAAATGGCCGCTGGATTGGGCGCTCGTGTTACCATGATGGATATCAGCCTACCTCGTTTACGTCAGCTCGACGATATCATGCCTGCCAACGTAGAAACCATGATTTCAAACGAATACAACGTTCGTAACGCCATTAAAACCGCTGATTTGGTAATTGGTGGTGTGTTGATCCCCGGTGCAAAAGCGCCAAAATTGATCACGCGCGACATGTTGCCTTCGATGAAAAAAGGTGCTGTGATTGTGGATGTAGCCATCGACCAAGGAGGTTGCTTCGAAACATCTAAACCTACAACGCATGCTGAGCCATGTTATGAGGTTGACGGTGTT
>CAJBVU010000205.1 GCA_903959115.1 uncultured Bacteroidota bacterium | reverse complement strand
GTTGGATGCAATAGTACCTTATGTAATTTTGGGCGGACTATATGCCAAATTCTGGCGTGCAGCCTAAAAGCAACGGGAAATCTCTTTTACACCGGGGCGCAAAGAGGAAATTTATAACAGAAAACAAAGGGGAGGCCAATGCATTGGCCTCCCCTTTGTTTATCTTTGCAAACCGGTATCGTTTTAATACCCTTGCCTCAACAATACATGGTCCCGTAGTAGAATGGATACTACGAATGCCTCCGGAGCATTAGATACAGGTTCGATTCCTGTCGGGACCACATGGCAGCGACGCCAAACCATTAAAATACTGAGAAAAATAGAAGCGTCGCAAGAATAACAGTTTATTCAAAATCGATAATTTATATTTGCTACAATGAGTTATAAAATTCAGTTTTCACAATGGTTGATGCGTCAACTCCAAAATTCGGGTGCCTCAGCCGATTCTTGTGAAATTTTACACCCCCTCGTTTTAACGATGGGACTCGTTGCCCTTATTGCAATCGCCGATTTTGTTTCTAGAAAAGTCATCCTCACATTGGTGGCTCGATATGCAAAAAAATCCAATAATACCTACGACGATATTCTGGTTGAAATGCGGGTTTTTATCTATCTCGCACATGTCGTCCCCGCATTCGTTGCCAAAAAAGGACTCCTTTTTATATTCAATGAAAACTCGGATTGGATCAATATTTTACAACATCTAATCGATGCGTATATCATCATTGCTATCATCCGTTTTGTGCAAGCAGTGCTCAGAGCCATCAAAGTATTTTTACTCAATTCAGAAGACTTCAAAGACAAACCCATCGGATCGTATACCCAACTGTTAAACATCATCAATTACGCCGTAGGTATCCTATTTATAATTAGCAACATCACAGACAAACCACTGTGGACTTTGCTAACGGCTTTCGGCGCCCTTTCAGCCTTGGTCATTCTAACATTCCGCGATACCATTTTGGGATTGGTGGCATCCATTCAAATTTCAGGCAACGACATTGTAAGAATGGATGATTGGATTGAGGTACCAAAATACGGTGCGGACGGACATGTAATTGAAATTAACCTTACAAATATCAAAGTCAAAAATTGGGACAACACTATCACCACAATCCCAACCCATGGACTCATTAATGATTCGTTCAAAAACTGGAGAGGCATGGAAGAAAGCCAAGGCCGGAGAATGAAACGCGCCATCAATATCAAGATTTCTACAATCCAATTCTGTACCCCTGAAATGTTGGAGCGCTATAAAAAAATCGCGTTGATTCGGGACTATATCGACAAAAAACAAGAGGATATTGATGCATACAACAGCAAAAACAGCATCGACAAGTCGGTACTCGCCAACGGGAGAAACCTAACCAATGTGGGGATTTTCAGAGAGTATATGTACCGCTATGTGGATCAACATCCCAAAGTCAATAAGAAATTGGTGGCCCTAGTGAGACAACTCTCTCCCAGCGAAAAAGGATTGCCATTAGAATTATATTGTTTCACCCGCGATAAACAATGGATCGACCACGAGAATATCGCAGCTGATATTTTTGATCATGTACTGGCGGTTGTTCCTCAATTTGATTTAGAAATTTTTGAATCACCGTCTGGGAAAGAAAGTTGATTGCAAATTAATTTCACGCACTACTTTACCCTATTACTCACTGCGATTTTTGTATCTTTGATTCATGGTGATCCGCTTACCCAAATGGTTCTTACTTTGCCTATGTGCTTTCTTCTTAAGCCAAGGGAATAAAGTCGTTGACAACCTATTTGAATATTCCAAAAACATTGAGATTTTCACTGCTCTATACAAAGAATTGGGCACCAATTACGTCGATGAAATTGAACCCGGAAAATTGATGAAAACTGGTATCGATGCGATGCTTAAATCACTCGATCCCTACACAAATTTTTTTACGGAATATCAAGCCGAGGAGGCCCTGATCGAAAAACAGGGACAATATGGCGGCGTGGGATGCAGAATCATGCTCCGAAACCATTACCCCGTTGTCAATTTTATTGAAGAAGGCTATGCCTTTAACATCGCCGATGTTAGACTCGGTGATATTATTACCAGTATTAATGGCATTTCATTGAAAGATAAGTCAACCGACCAATTATTGAGTATGGTTCGAGGCGCACCCAATACATCGTTCTCCTTAGAAATTGATCGAGAAGGCAAAATCATCAAAAAGCAAATCACCCGTATGGCAATCAAAACAGCTAGCGTATCGTTCAGCGGAATGTATCAAGGGGATATCGCCTACGTAAAACTCGAAGAATTTGGTCAGCACGCTGCGGATGAAATAGAAACATCGCTCAAGAAGATGATGGAGAAAACGGAGTTGAAAGGGGTGATTTTGGACTTGCGCGACAATGGCGGTGGACTCTTAAACGAGGCGGTTCAAATCGTAGGACTTTTTGTGGGCGAAAATCGATCAATCGTAACCCTCAGAGGTCAAAACGTAACCGGCCCAAAAAACTGGATTACACCAAACAAAGCCCTTTTGCCCAATACGCCACTGGTTGTGCTTGTGAACGAGCATTCTGCCTCAGCTTCCGAAGTCGTGAGCGGCAGCTTACAAGACATGGACCGCGCAGTAATTATGGGCCAAACAAGTTTTGGAAAAGGGTTGGTGCAGAATTACGCGAGCTTGCCTTACAGAACCCAAATGAAACTCACCGTTGCCAAATACTATACCCCCAGTGGGCGCTGTATTCAAAGACTACAATACAGCGACCGCGATGAAAATGGCGTAGCCAAAACAATGTCCACCGCGCAAAAAAAGGCCTTCAAAACCCAAGGTGGTAGAACGGTTTACGAAGGCGGTGGCATCGATCCCGATGTGGCTTTAAAACCCTACCAAGGATTGGAAATACTAAAGTGGCTGGAACAAGAAAACATTATTTTCGATTGGGCAAATCAACAATACAACTTACTACCCGACACATTGTTTCAGGCAATTTCTGACCAACAGTATGCGCAGTTCTCCCAATATGCCGTCAAAAAAAGTCAAACCAAATTGCAAGAGAAACTCCATAAATCTATGGCATCGATGTATTCCGACACGCAGTTTTTACAGCAGATTTCGGGATTAAAAATAAATTCAGACCAGGTAAATACCAAAGTAAAAGCCGATTTGATCAAACAAAAATCAAGCATCATACTTGCATTAAATCGCGCCATGATGGAAAGAAAATTAAAGAAAAATCGTTTTCATCCAGCGTGGCTACTCATGGATTTGGAATCAAAAGAAGCAGCCCAATTACTGCATGAACCTACGCGCTATCAATCCTTGTTAAAATAATTCAATCCTCCATCACTTCAAAATGTTAATCGCATCAACAGAATACACTTTGGCATCCATCAATATCGCAACTGACTTGATGACCTCTGGATTCTTGTGGCTCTTGCTCTTGGGCTCATTTGGTGGACTTTTGGCCGGTTTACTTGGTGTGGGCGGTGGAATGTTATTTATCCCTGTTATCACTTCCTACCTGCATCAATACGATATCAGCAGCGCAGAGATGGTGAAATTTACCTTGGCCAATTCCATTGCATTGGTATTTATGTCGGGCGTTTCTGGGACCTTCCGCCAAATCAAAATGGGAACTTGGCAATGGAAACAAAGTCTAACCATTGGTATTCCTGGAGCCATTAGCAATTACTTCATGACCCAGGCCATTCAAGACGGAGACTGGTATCAAAAGGATATCTTTCAAGGCGTCTTTCTGGGATTCTTAGGCTTGAGTATTCTCAACATGATTTTTGGAAAGTCGAAATCTCCCCTCCCAAAAAATGGCAAGGGCAACCCCCAAATCAAAGAACAAAGCACCCCGTATCAGTTTAGTTTAATTCAAGACTGGCCATCCATGCTGGTGGGTATTTTCGCTGGAACAATTGTAGCCCTAAGTGGCTTGGGCGGCGGCATTATTATGGTCCCCCTGTTCCTCATTATATTAAAGAAATCCATGCATAGCGCTACGGCATTGTCGCTTTCCATAGTTCCAATCCTGTCGATTTCCGCTTTGATAAAATATATCAGTATCACCCCCGCCCATCAAGTTTCTAGTTATCAAACGGGTTACCTTTTATGGATTATGCTCATCCCAATGCTACTTGGCGTGATTTTTTTCTCCTCACTTGGACAGAAAATCGCAACCAAAGTACCCGTTGTTTGGCTCCGTGTTATATTTGCACTACTTTCTGCTTTCATTTTAGTAAAAACCCTTTTAGAACTATATTCATGAGATTGATTTCATTATCTATTATTGCTCTTTGCAGTAGCACCATAGCCCAAGCACAGCAAGTCCCCGCGACAAGAGCTGAGCGATTAAAAAAGGACATTAGTTACTTGGCAAGTGATGAACTTCAAGGCCGTCAAACCGGATCACCCGGAGAACTGATGAGCGCAGAATACATTAAACAACAATTCATTGCGGCTAAACTTCAGCCCCAAACCCAAGAATTTGATATCGTTAAATTGCGTTTGGCAAGTAACAAATGTCTTTTTGGTGTTCGCGCGCCAGGCATCGACACCGTCATCAGAAAACTAACCCTATTCAGTGAATATTATCCTTTGTCGCAAAGTGCAAACCTGGACAGCGTCACCGCCCCTTGGGTCGATTGCGGTTATGGATTGGTTCATGAGAAAACCAAAAGAGACGATTACGTTTTTGATATCAAAGGGAAAATTGCTTTGATTCGATTGGGTTTCCCAGGGATGCAAGAAAACCCCAAAGATGAACTTTCAGAGGTCGCCGAAATTCCTAACAAAATCGCTGAAGCCAACAAACGCGGTGCTGTTGGTATCATTTTCATCAAACCTTACAACAGTTTTATTGCCCCCAGTGGTAATCTAAAACGCGATGAGAAAACCTTGAGCATACCTGTTTTCTTTTGCAATCAAACGGGTGTATTCCCGGTGGCACCCATCACGCTGATTAGCAACATTCATGTCCTTAAAGCACAAGGTCATAACATCTTCGCATTCCGCAACAATCACAAGAAAAATACCATTGTAGTTTGTGCACACCACGATCACATCGGAATCAACGAATACGAAAACAGTAGATATACAGGCAAAGCAGAAATTCACAACGGGGCCGATGATAATGCTTCCGGCGTGGCTGCCATGTTAGAGATGGCAAGAACCTTAAAAGGCCGCAAATACAAGAAAAATAACTACCTATTTATTGCATTTAGTGGTGAAGAATTGGGATTGCTAGGCTCTAAGTTCTTTACGCAAAATCCTCCGGTGAACCTTACGGGGAACAACAATGGCAAATTGGGGAAGATCAACTATGTGATTAACATCGACATGCTAGGAAGAATCGATACTACCCAAAAAGTGCTCACGCTCAATGGTGTTGGCACTTCTCCGCAGTTTGAAAAGGCAATCTCAATGATCAAAACCGATACCAATCAAATCAGAATTATCACAACTAAGAGTGGCCTAGGACCAAGCGATCACGCATCATTCTATATCGAAAATATTCCCGTGGTACACTTCTTCAGCGGGCAGCATGAGGATTACCACAAGCCTAGCGACGATGAGAATCTCATCAATTATGTAGGTATGTCAAACAGCCTAAACGTGATGGAACAGCTTGTCTCGCTCAACAACAAACGCGGCAAATTGGCTTTTACTAAAACCCAAGACGCAACGGCGGGAAGAACCAAATTCAAAGTAACTTTGGGTGTGATGCCTGATTACAGTTACAGCGGAAAAGGCATGCGCATTGATGGTGTAACCGATGGCAAACCCGCTCAGAAAGCCGGACTTCAAAAAGGCGATATCATAATGATGCTCGGTGATATGCCAGTAAACGGCATCGAAGACTATATGGTTGGCTTGGGGAAAATCAACCCAGAAAATCCTTCCAAAGTAGTTGTACTCCGTGGCACAGAAACACTCACACTTCCTATTTCATTCCAATAATTCATGAAAATTACTGAACATATCTCTGGCGCAGACAAGACGCTCTTTTCATTCGAAATTCTGCCCCCTTTAAAAGGCGCAAGTATTAAAGAACTGTTTGCCAGCATAGACCCATTGATGGAATTTCAGCCATCGTTTATTGATGTTACATATCATAGAGAGGATTACGTATTAAAAAAGCGTGCCGATGGCAGTTATGATCGTATTTCAACGAAAAAACGACCTGGAACTGTTGCCATTTGTGCAGCGTTGCAAAACCATTATAAGATTGATGCCGTTCCTCACCTAATTTGTGGTGGATTTAGCAAGGAAGACACCGAAAATGCGTTGATTGAGTTGAGCTTTTTGGGCATCGATAATATTTTGGCGTTGCGAGGCGACAATCGCAAGGGGGATACGCATTTTGAACCCGAAAATAATGGGAATAAAAATGCTTTGGATTTGATTCATCAGATTCAAAATATGAACGCCGGAATTTATTTGGACGAAGAAATCAGTAATTCCAATGAGTCTAATTTCTGTACCGGTGCCGCCTGTTATCCAGAAAAACATGCCGATGCGCCAAATATGGAATCGGACCTCAAATACCTCAAGAGAAAAGTGGATGCCGGAGCTAAATTCTTAGTTACGCAGATGTTCTTCGACAATCAACACTACTTTAATTTTGTCGATAGCTGTCGTTCCGCTGGAATCACCGTCCCAATTATTCCAGGCATCAAACCCATTACTACAAGAAAACAATTGTCGATCCTTCCAAAGTTATTTCACATGGATATCCCGTTTGCTCTGACCAATGAAATCGACCAGTGTAAAGATGACAAGAATATCGCCGATATTGGTGTGGCTTGGGCTATCGAACAATGCAAAGAATTGGTAGCAAAAGGCGCCCCAGTGCTTCATTTTTATACCATGGGTAAGAGCACCCAAACCAAAAAAATCTGCGAAGCCATTTTCTAATGGAGGGAACGGTCACCAAATCCACTGGCAGCTGGTATCAAGTACTTACAGACGATGGAAAAGTCTGGATGGCGAGAACGCGCGGCAAGATGAGATTGAACGACCTTGATACGAGTAATCCTGTGGCTGTTGGAGATCGGGTAGAGCTCATGGAAGATCAAAACTATGCTGATACGGGTTCCATTTCAAAGGTTTATCACCGGAATAACTATTTGATCCGACGGGCAAATAAATTGAGTTCCCGCCGTCAAATTTTGGCCACCAACCTAGATGGCGCTGCTCTGATTGCAAGCCTAACATCGCCGAGAACGAGTTTGGGTTTTATTGATCGATTCATACTTACCTGTGAGGCCTATCACGTGCCTGCGATGGTCTTTTTTAATAAAATGGATTTGTTGGGCGAACGAGGCGAAGAGGTTGTAGACGATATCAAACACATTTACCGCAACGCCAATGTCAGCGTGCTCTTGGGTTCGGCCACGGAAGGCAAAGCACTAGAGGCATTTTCCGCGATGCTCAAGGGGAAGCGATGGTTACTCGCAGGTCATTCAGGGGTGGGTAAAAGCACGTTGCTAAACGCCGTATTCCCCGAAGCCAACGCCAAAGTAGGTAAAATTTCAGACCATCATGCCAAGGGCCGACATACAACGACGTTTGCAGAGATGTTCACGCTAGCCGACAATACACAGATTATTGATACCCCAGGAATTCGAGATTTTGGTGTCGTGGATTTTGAACCCACAGAAATTTCCCAGTATTTCCCCGAAATGCGTCCTTATTTATCCAAATGCAAATTCAACGATTGCCTTCATACCCATGAGCCAGAATGCGCTGTACTTGAAGCCTTGGAAAAGGGCGACATTGCCGATGAGCGATATCAAAGTTATTTGGGTATTCTAAACAACGAGGATATCTTCGAATAAACGAATGCAAGACAAAAACGCAACATATCCAGTGATGGGGAAACTCAACGGCATGGTAGCTGCGTTGATTCTGTTATTGGCGATGGCGTTTTTATCGAGTTGCAGAAACAACAACGATTTTTTCACAGCAAAAAACAGCCTTAAATATTCCGCGGATACGGTTTGGTTCGATACGGTTTTTACTAGGGTTCCGGGGTCGACCTATCCCATTTCAGTAACACAGATTTTTAGCATTAAAAACCCGGAAAAACTGCCTGTTAACGCAAATTTCCAATTGGGTGGCGGTGCCAATTCCGCTTATCGAATGAGTATTGATGGAATTTCGGGCAACCAAATCAACGACATAGAAATTGGTGCATCGGATTCGGTATTTGTTTTCGTACAATGCAAACTAGAAGCCAATAATAATACCCAACCTTTGTTGGTGATGGACTCAATTATTTCTAGTGTGGGCGGACATCGAAGCAATATAAAATTGGCAGCTTACGGATGGGATGCACATTATTTTAGGGATACCATTTTTGAAAGCAATATTACCATTTCAGACAATCAAAAACCCACAGTGATTTTGGGTTACATGGGAGTGGATCAAGGCGTAACACTAACAATCAAAGCAGGGGTTCAACTGTTTGCATCGGCTCAAACCAAAATTTATATTGCAGGAACGCTAGATATTCAGGGAACTGCTGTGCAACGCGTTTCAATCCGGGGCGACAAACCCGTTTGGGATCCGCAGTTTCTTCCCAACCAATGGGGTGGAATTCATTTTTTGGTAGGTAGCATCAATAATAGCATTCAATATGCTGATATAACCAATGCAACGATTGGTGTACGCGTTGATTCATTGCCTGTAAATGGAAGTACCGGACTAAAAATTTCCAATACGCGTATACAATATTCCGGCCAAGCAAGCTTGGCCGGAATCACCGCCGATATACAAGCAACAAACTGTTTGTTTGCCGATGCAGGCAGTTATAGCTTCCTAGGATTACTCGGCGGAAACTATGCCTTTAACCACTGCACATTTACAGAATATTCCGGGTTCTCCACACGCACGGATGGTCATTTTGCTGCAACCAATACACTGCGCGACGGAAATGGAAAGTTACTGAACCATGCGCCACTCAATTTATCCGTTTTTAATTGTATTGTTGATGGACCGCAGAAAGAGGAACTACAGTTCGACCAAACCACATTAAACGTTTTCAATATCCGCCTTGAAAACAACATAATTAAATCCCTCAACCCCAAATCTATCATCACATACCCGAATTTCTTTAATAAGACCACAGGATTTGTGGATGTGCAAAGAGGAAATTATCAAACGGATTCTACCGCCTTTGGATACAAAAAGGCTGGAACTTTTGGCTCTCCAGTAACTATTGATCTACTAGGAAAAACCCGAAAATCGCAATCTGATTTGGGTTGCTACGAAAAGCTCCCCTGATTATTCTTCTGAATCGTTTCCTAACAAAAAATTATAAATTAATCGAGCTTGAGCGTATTAATTGTTTTTTTTGCGCCTGTCACGAAAAAACCGCTTCATCACATCACTGCACTCATCAGACAACACCCCTCCTACAACTTCTGTTTTACCCAACATACCCTTGTCAATTCTTTGAAAGCCAAATTTGGGCTCACCTGCGCCAAAAACGATCCGCGCAAACCTCGACCACTGAATGGCTCCAGCACACATCAAACAAGGCTCGATGGTGACATACAGAGTGCATTCATCTAAATATTTCCCATTTACTGCATTGCTAGCGGCCGTAATCGCCAACATTTCTGCATGCGCCGTTACATCTTGCAACTTCTCGGTTTGATTATAGCCCTTTCCAATAATTTTATTGTTATGAACCACAATCGCTCCTATTGGAACTTCTTGCTCCTCATAGGCTTGCATCGCCAAATCCAAGGCCCTTGTCATGAAATACTCGTCGCTATAAACCTCCATAGATATTAATCACTTATTTAACATCGCAAACCTACATTTTTTGCGGAACTTTGTTACTTAAATAATGCGAATAGGAATTGTATGTTATCCCACCTTTGGTGGAAGCGGTGTATTGGCCACGGAATTGGGTAAAGCCCTGGCAGTGAAAGGTCATGAAGTGCATTTTATTAGCTACAACCAACCTGCTCGACTAGACTTCTTTAGCGAAAATGTTTTTTATCACGAAGTCAATATCGCCAAATACCCCTTGTTCGAATACGCTCCGTACGAAACAGCTCTTGCCGGCAAAATGGTAGATATCGTTCAAAGTGCCCACTTAGACATCCTCCATGTACACTATGCGATTCCACACGCCTCTGCAGCGCTTCTAGCAAAACAAATACTAGCACAACAAGGAATAACCATTCCTGTGGTAACCACCCTACACGGTACCGATATTACGCTTGTTGGACGTGAAGTAACCTATGAACATGTCGTAAGTTGGAGCATAAATCAGTCAGATGCCGTTACAGCCGTTTCCGAAGATCTCAGAAAACAAACATATGAGCACTTCAAAATCAACCGCGAAATAGATGTCATCCCCAACTTCATCGACTTTGGGAGATTTAATAAAAAGCCCCGTGAGCTTTTTAAGCAAATGATCGCCCCAAATGGTGAAAAGATTATCATTCACACTTCCAACTTCAGAAAAGTTAAACGCATAGAAGATGTCATTGCCGTCTTTGCCCAAATCATCAAAGAAATCCCAGCAAAATTGCTGCTCATTGGCGATGGCCCTGAACGTTCACATATCGAGAAAGTCTCTAGAGAATTTAACACCTGCGACTGGGTGACATTCCTTGGAAAACAAGAAGCCATCGAAGAAATATTAAGCATTGGAGATCTTTTTATATTACCGAGTGAGTCGGAAAGTTTTGGCCTTGCAGCGTTAGAAGCCATGGCCTGCGAAGTACCGGTAATCAGCTCAAACGCGGGCGGAATTCCCGAAGTGAATATCCATGGTGTCACCGGTTATTTGTCAAATGTTGGCGACGTAAACGATATGGCCCAAAACGCCATCAACTTACTTAAAGACCCAGAATTACTAACCAAATTCAGAAAAAACGCACTTCAGCAAGCACATAAATTTGATCTAGCAGAAATTCTATTGCAATACGAAGCGATCTATAATCGCGTAATCACCCCAAACTAGTTTCCTGGGAAGCTTTCGCGCAAAAACTTAAGCGCAATTCCAATTTGATTTTCAACCGTTTTGGGAGAAATATCCATCAATTCGGCAATTTCTTTATAGCTCATCTCGTGCATGCGACTTAACAAAAAGACTTGCTTGCATTTGGTGGGTAACTTATCTATCACCAAAGTAATCCTTTCACTCATTTCTTTGGCCTCCAGCTGATCCAAAGCCCCATGATCTTTACTCGCCACCGGCATTTCATCCGGCATTTCATCAAAAGGCAACCGCTGGCGTTTGATGTTATTCAAACATCGATTTTTTACCGAACGGAACAAATAACTCTTTAATCCTGGATCCGATAACATTGCACTATGTCGTTCCCAAATGCCCACAAATACATCGTTTACAACCTCTTCCGCATCGGGCAAACTCCTTGTAATCGACATGGCAAAGCCCATCAACGCCGGACGGAATTTTTTGTAAATCAACTCAAAGGATGGCTGCTCTTTCAATGCTGGATGCGCGATAATTCATTACAAAATAACATAACACGCACCACAAAAAATAAATTCAATGCTTAATTGCCTACGTCACTCAAAAATTGGATGTGCATAAGTTCCAATTCTTCCATACTGAAGTCACCGTCAAAATACCCGCTCGCCCCTTCCATATCTGCAACATCCACCGTCTTAAAGTACGACATCACCTCCACTTGCAATTCTTCTTCGATGAATTGATTTAAGAAATATCTCAAGTTCAATTTGGTCCCGGAATTCACAATTTGATCCAATTCATGAATCAATTCTTCAAAGGAAATACCCAACTGCTTGGCGATATCAGGTAAATCAACCTTTTTATCGATATTCAAAATGATATTCACCCGCTTCGCCGACTTATCAGAATTTCCTTTTAAGACGATATCCTGGGTTCGCTCAATGTCATTAGCCTTCACAAAATCTGTGATATAAGCAACAAACGGCTCACCAAATTTCTGCGCCTTGTTCTTCCCAACCCCATTGATATTAACCAACTCTTCAATGCTCATAGGATACTTGGTAGCCATGTCTTCCAAACTGGGGTCCTGGAAAATCACATACGGTGGCAATCCCTTTTCCTTGGCAACTTTACGTCGTAAATCCTTCAAATGATCAAACAACTCTTCATCACAAGCACTCTCGGCCTTGAAGTTGTCGTAATCCTCATCCTTCACACTATCAAACTCAACATCTACCGCCATTTCGTGGAATACAGGCGACTTAATATATGCTTCCCCTTGCTCAGAAATGCTCATCAAACCATACTTTTCGATATTCTTGTTAAGATATCCCTGCACCAAAGCCAAACGCATTAGCGACTTCCAAAACAAACTATCTTTTTCCTTACCGAAGCCAAAGGTTGATAACAAGTCATGACCATAATCCCTCACACTATCGGACCTCTTGCCTACACAGAAGTTGACCACGTGACTCATACCCAACTCGCTTTTAAGGCTCTCAATGGCTGTTAACATCTCCACCAATTCCTGCGTAACCTCTACTTTTGGTTTTGGCGTAGCACAGTTATCGCACATTTGTTTGCAATCCTCTTCGTGAAAATGCTCGCCAAAATAATGAAGAAGCATCTTACGCCTACAATGACTACTTTCAGCAAACGCCGCTGTTTCCGCAATCAGCAAACTACCAATCTCTTGCTCAGCCACCGGCTTGTCCTTCATGAACTTCTCCAACTTCTCGATGTCCGATGGATTATAAAATAGCAAACAATCCCCTTGCAAACCATCTCTACCTCCGCGACCTGTTTCCTGATAATAACCTTCCAAACTCTTAGGTACATCATAGTGAATCACAAAACGAACATCGGGTTTATCGATGCCCATTCCAAAGGCAATGGTAGCCACAATCACATTGCAATCCTCCATCAAAAACGCATCTTGATGTTGACCACGAACCTTTGACTCCAAACCAGCGTGATATGGCAACGCCTTGATTCCATTCATATTCAGCATCTCACTGATTTCTTCCACCTTCTTACGTGAAAGACAGTATACGATGCCACTCTTATTGTTTCTTGCCTTAATGAAGGAAATGATTTCTTTATGTACGATATCCTTCCGGCCCTTCGGTCTTACTTGATAAAATAAATTCGGACGATTAAATGAGCTTTTAAAAAGGTTGGCCGACATCATGCCTAGGTTCTTCTGGACATCCTGCTGAACTTTTGGTGTTGCGGTAGCTGTTAATGCCATAACTGGCACGTCATCAATCGCTTTCACCATTTGCTTTATCCTGCGATATTCCGGACGAAAATCATGACCCCATTCAGATATACAATGCGCCTCATCCACCGCCACAAATGAAATTTTTACTTGTTTTAAAAGGTCGATGGTTTCATCCTTTTTCAATGTCTCCGGTGCAACATAAAGTAACTTGGTTTCACCACTCAACATATCCTCAATCACCTGATTCAATTCTGCCTTACTCAAAGAGCTATTTAGAAAGTGAGCCAATGAACTCTTCTGCGCGAAACCACGAATGTTGTCGACCTGGTTTTTCATCAAAGCAATCAAAGGAGAAATTACAATAGCTGTTCCCTCCATCATCATCGCTGGTAACTGATAACACATTGATTTTCCAGCACCCGTTGGCATTATCACAAAACAATCTTCACCAGCCAATACGCTGTTGACCACTGCCTCTTGATTGCCCTTGAATCCATCAAAACCAAAAAACTCCTTCAATACTTTCCTTGGTTCCATCAAAGGGACCGTCGCCGCTGATTGCATAAATTCAATTACTCAATGTTTAAATGATGACCGCTTTACCCTAAAGCAATATGTGAAATTACAAAGAATTTTTCATCCCCACACCCCCGAGTTACAATTTTTCCAAACGCTGCTAATATTTTTGGTTAATTTGCAACAAAAATCGATGTCGTTCCCTTCAAATTCAGCTGATTTGATCAAAAAATACGCAGTTCAAGCCATCACCGATGAATTGGATTCATTGCAATCGTTAAAACACTATATCGATAACCACTTTGTTTCGGTAGTTCAATTGTTGCTTTCAAATCAAGGCCGCGCCATATTTACAGGTATTGGCAAAAGTGCCATCATAGCCCAAAAGATTGTCGCCACACTCAATAGTACCGGTCAGCCTGCACTCTTTATGCACGCCGCCGACGCAATCCATGGCGATTTAGGCATGATTCAGCAAAACGACCTCGTAATTGCCATTTCAAAAAGTGGAACTACCCCAGAAATCATTGCTTTAGCTCCATTGGTCAAACGATTTAATAACACATTGGTTGCCATGGTGGGAAACACCAATAGCCGCCTCGCCCAACTTTCGGATTTTGTATTAAATACAACCATTGATCGCGAAGCCTGCCCCAACAACCTTGCCCCAACAACAAGTACCACAGCCCAATTGATTATGGGCGATGCCCTTGCCGTTGCTTTGATACAAATGAGGGGATTTTCCAGCGACGATTTTTCAAAATACCACCCAGGTGGTGCCTTGGGAAAACGCCTGTATTTACAATGTGGTAGTATCGCCGAACAAAACACCAAACCATCAGTCAGTGCCACCTCACCCTGGAAAGAAGTGATACTCACGATCACAAAAAATAGATTGGGTGCCACAGCTGTTGTAGATGAAAACAAAAAAGTCATAGGCATAGTAACCGATGGGGATATTCGGAGGATGTTAGAAAACCACGACACCTTTGATCATCTTTCGGCCGAGAACATTATGGGAAAATCACCAATTACGGTAGAGACTGATATCATGGCCACAGAAGTTGCCGCATTGATGCAAGAGAAGAAAATCACCCAAATTATTATAACACAACAAACTATTTACTTTGGAATGGTACATTTGCACGACCTTTACAAAGAGGGTATTTTATGAGTTTAAACAAAAACAATTACGTTTTGATAATGGCCGGTGGAATCGGTAGTAGATTCTGGCCCGTAAGTAAAAAGAGTTTCCCCAAGCAGTTCATTGATATTATGGGGACAGGGGAATCCCTTATCAAACAGACATATAACAGATTTAGTCATATGGTACCAAAAGAGAACATCTTCGTGGTTACCAATACAGATTATGTCCCCTTGGTGCAATCACATATCCCAGAAATGCATATTTCTAGGATTTTGCACGAACCTCTGGCAAAAAACACGGCACCTTGTATTGCCCTTGCCAACAGACATATTCAAACCCTAAATCCTGATGCCGTTTGCTTGGTTGCACCTAGCGATCACCTCATTAGCAATGAAATGGCATTTATCGAAACTTCGTTACAAGCAATGGATTTTGCAGCAAATAACGATGCTTTGGTCACTTTAGGTATCAAACCAACTCGACCTGATACGGGTTACGGATACATCCAATTCAATCCGGAATTAGATCCTCGTGGTTTACATCGGGTAAAAACTTTCACTGAAAAACCCTCCGAAGAAATTGCGAAGAGCTTCTTAGAGAGCGGAGAGTTCTTATGGAATGCGGGCATATTTGTATGGAGTATCAAAGCCATCAACAATAGCATCGAAAAGCACCTACCCGAAATCTATCAGATTTTTGCTGACGTGTACCCAGATAGTCCAGAATACAACAACCAATTGGAGCAGGCCTATGCGCTCACTCCAAGCATTAGCATCGATTATGGCGTGCTCGAAAAAGAGAAGGACGTTTTTGTGATGCCAGCCAATTTTGGATGGAACGATTTGGGAACCTGGAAGAGCTTGTGGGATGTGAGTGAGCGAAACGAAAAAAACAATGCACTCATTGGAAAAAACATCCACACCTATAACACCTCAGAATCAATGGTATTCAACAACTCCAATAAGTTAATAGTAGTAAACGGAGTTGATAATATTGTAATCGTTGAATCCGATGAGGTTTTATTGGTCATGAAC